>DAOMOI010000375.1:0-2654 GCA_035444225.1 Aquamicrobium sp.
CGAGATGAGGGCCGGGCCGTTCCTGACGATCGTGCGGCCAATGGATCCCGGCTCGACGGGCACTCCGCGCCCTTGGCCGGGATGACGCGAAGATGGAAACTTCCAAATGCGATTGCCCTGCCCTTTAGGCGGGGAAGAGGTAGGTGGGGAGAAGGGAGGATGGCCGGGCGCTTATGTCTCCGGCTCCGCCGTCCACCGGCATTCCGGAAAGGACTGGCAACCCACGAACCAGGATCGGTCCTGCTCGTTCTGGCGCATGACCGTGGCGCTGCCGCATCGTGGGCATATGGCCTGCGAGGATGGCGGCATCGGGTGGGGCGGGGCGACCGGCGGAGCCTCCCCATCGCTGGCGCAGGCCACGCAGAGCCGCGTGCCGGGAACCGCGGCGATGCGCGGCAGCGGGATGAGCGAGCGGCATGCCTCGCACCTGACCACATTGTCGCGGTCGTAGAGCAGCCGGCCCGTGTCGTCGTAGAGCTTCCCCACCTGCTGCCCGCACCGCGTGCAGCGCAGCTTCTCGACCAGCGCGACGGCAGAGGCAAGGTCGAGTTCCGCGCCCGTGCGAGCCGTCACATCGCCGCGATCCAGCCGCGCCCGATGGCCGCAACCGCATTCGCACTCGACAAATGCCAGCTCTCTCATGGCCCGATCACCTCATGGCCCCTCCCGTGCCATCGAACAGGATGCGCAGCCGAAACGCAACCGGAGAGCCGGAGCGGCACAGGCTTGCCGCTGCGGGGTTGAGGCGAACAGGGCAAGGATCGGCCCGGCCCGGCTTTTCTCAGGCTTGGGGTTCCGGTTCGGCGGGGATGACAGATGGCTCGTTCTAAACCCGTCGCGTCTTATCCGCCCCGGATGAGCGCAACCTTCGGCCACCTGCGCCGCCCCTCATCCGCCCTTCGGGCAACTTCTCCCCGTGAACGGGGAGAAGGTGGCGGCAGCCGGATGAGGGGCAGCACCGGCGGCGGCGATAATGCGCATAAGCGCCCGACACGCTTTATCGCACCTGATCGAGCAGGCGCTTGCACTCGAGAAGGTCGAACAGGGCTTCCTGCAGCAGCGCGCGGTTGTCGCGCGACAGGCGGCCCTCGCCCGGCTGGACCGGGCCGGCCTCCTCCTGCTTGCCGAGGCCGAAGAAGCGGCGGCCGGCGGGGACGCGGGGCTGGCCGACGAGCATCTCGTCGTCGGCGGCGCGCGGCTGGGACGCGGCGGCGGCCTGGTCTTCCGCCTCGCCGGCCTCGATCTCGGCCTGCCGGCGCTGGGCGATGGCCTCGACGGCGGCCATGTCGCCGGCGCCGATGGCGATCACGAACTGGACGCCGTTGTCGCGCAGGAGCTTCTGCACGCCCTTGATGGTGTAGCCCTGGTCGTAGAGCATGTGGCGGATGCCCTTGATCAGGTCGACGTCCTGCGGGCGATAGTAGCGTCGGCCGCCGCCTCGCTTCATCGGCTTGATCTGGACGAAGCGCGTCTCCCAGAAGCGCAGCACGTGCTGCGGCAGGTCGAGCTGCTCGGCAACCTCGCTGATGGTGCGAAAGGCATCCGGGCTCTTGTCCATGGGCTGTCGGCCTCCCCGCGCTTCGATTCGCCCGCCATCAGAGCGCCACAAGACGGCGGATTCAAGTCACCGGCCGCCGCCGGAAGAGACAGGCCGGGGAAATCCGCGCGCAGGAGTGCGGCGTCTATTTCTTGTCCCGGGCCCTTGCCGCCTGATGGGAGCGCAGGATGCGCTGCTTCAGCACGTTCGATGCCTTGAAGGTCATGACCCGGCGCGGCAGGATCGGCACTTCCTCGCCGGTCTTGGGATTGCGCCCGACCCGCTCGTTCTTGTCGCGGACCTGGAAGGTGGCGAAGGACGACAGCTTCACGGTCTCGCCGCGGACGATGGCCTCGCAAATCTCGTCGAGAACCATCTCGACGAGCTGGGCGGACTCGGTGCGCGACAGGCCGACCTTGCGGTAGACGGCTTCTGCCAGGTCAGCGCGCGTAAGTGTCTTTCCCCCCATTGAGCGGTCCAGCCATCTCGAACTATCTGAAAAATCCACGCTATTTCGTGACGTTAAGGAATTGCCCGCGTCAGGTCAAGAACCTGCACCGCGGCGGGGCAAGAGTTTGAAGCGTGGTTGACCGGACCTTACCAGCGCAGCAGGACCGCGCCCCAGGTGAAGCCGCCGCCCATCGCCTCGAGCAGGACGAGGTCGCCCTTTTCGATGCGGCCGTCGGCCACGGCCGCGCCCAGCGCCAGCGGCACGGAGGCCGCCGAGGTGTTGCCGTGCAGGTGGACGGTGACGACCACCTTGTCCTCGGGGATGCCGAGCTTCCTCGCCGAGGCGTCGATGATGCGGCGGTTGGCCTGATGCGGCACGAACCAGTCGAGGTCGGCGGCGGTGACACCGCCCTTCGCCAGCGCGTCCTCGACCACGTCGGTGATCATGCCGACCGCGTGCTTGAACACTTCGCGGCCTTCCATGCGCAGATGGCCGACGGTCTGCGTCGTCGAGGGGCCGCCGTCGACATAGAGCTTGTGGCGGTGGCTGCCGTCGGAGCGCAGGCTGACAGCGAGCACGCCGCGGTCGGAGCCCTGACCCTCACTCTCCTCGCCTTCGAGGATCATCGCGCCGGCGCCGTCGCCGAACAGCACGCAGGTGGTGCGG
>DAOMOI010000376.1:0-2650 GCA_035444225.1 Aquamicrobium sp.
GCCAGACCAGCCGCGAGGTCGGCACGAGCTCGACGAAGCCGGAGGTCGGGTTGGGCGTCGTCGGCACATAGACGGCGGCGAGCTCGGGACTGGTTTCCGTCGCCGGGAACAGGCGGGTGACGATGCCGACGGCGCGCATGTGCTCGGACGGGAACTCGATCAGCACCACGCGCTGGCCGGTCGGCTTGCCGTCGCCGCCGAGCGAGCGGATCAGCGTCTGCGTCGCGCCGTAGACGGTGCGCGCGAAGGGCACGGCCTCGACCAGCCGGTCGAAGGCGTGGAGCAGCCGCCGCCCGAGCACGGCGTTGGCCGTGCGGCCGATGAGGTAGAGGAACAGCAGCGCCAGCACCAGCGCCACCGCCGACTGGAACCAGCCTTCCAGCACCAGCTCGGCAAGATCGGGCCAGGTCGGCCACAGGGCGGTCGACAGCGCGAAGGTGGCCGGCCGGCCGATCCAGATCAGCATGTCGACCGCGAACCAGAGGATCCAGGCGGTGACGCCGAGCGGGATGATCGTCAGCACCCCGGCGATGATCTGGCGCGTGATCCCCTGCATGGCCGCTACCGCCCCTTTCCGGTCATGGCGCGGCCGCGTCCGGCCCGGCCGCCGGCTCCTCCTCCTCCGAGGCGAGGAGCGAACCCGGCGCCGGGTCCATCGCCGGCACGTCCGGGTTCTTCTCGGCCCGGTCGCGATAGAGCGCGGCGCGGCCGAGCAGCATCAGCGTCACCGGCATCGTCACCGTCACGAAGATGCCGATGAGGATTTCATGGACGACGAGGCGCGATTGCAGCACGGTGAAGCAGATCATCGACGCCATCACGATCGCCCCGGTGCCCCAGCTCGTCCCCAGCGTCGGCGCGTGGATGCGGTCGTAGAACGATTTCAGGCTGTAGAAGCCGTAGGAGCCGATCAGCGCCAGCGCCGCGCCGACCAGCAGGAACAGCGCGACGAGGATCGCGGCCCACAGCGGAAGCTCGGCGGCGTGGCTCATTCGATCACCTCGCCGCGCATCAGGAACTTGGCCAGCGCCGCGGTGGCGACGAAGCCGAGGATCGCGATGACTAGCGCGGCCTCGAAATAGAGCGTCGAGCCGGTGCGGATGCCGAAGACGAGCAGCATCAGCATGGCGTTGACATAGAGCGTGTCGAGGCCGAGCACCCGGTCCTGCGCGCGCGGCCCGCGGATCATCCGCGTCAGCGCCAGCGCCATGGCGACGGCCAGCATCGCTTGCGCGGCGGTGACGGCGACGAGGAGCACCATCTCGCTCATTCGAATATCTCCATCAGCAGATGCTCGTAGCGGTGCTTGATCAGCTCGCGCCAGCCCTCCTCGTCGACGAGGTCGAACACGTGGATCAGGAGCATGCCGTGCGCCGAATTGTAGTCGAACCACGCCGTGCCCGGCGTCGAGGTGATGATGACGGAAAGCACGGCGAGCCCGGTCGGGTCGCGCAGGTCGAGCGGGATCGAGACGAAGCCCGAGCGGCGCTCGCGCCGCGGCCCGCCGAGGATGATCGAGGTGACGGCGACGTTGGAGCGCACGATGTCGTAGAGCACGATGGCGACCAGCTTGGGGATCATCGTCCAGCGCCGCAGGCGCGGCTTGGCCGGATGAAGCAGCGCCAGCCCCTGCCCCGCTATGAGCGCGACCACGACGCCGACGACGAACTGCCCGAGCGTGAAGCCGGTCAGGACCAGCCACACCGCGACCAGCGAGGCCATCATCAGCGGATAGGGCAGAACCCGGCTCATCGCTCCGCCTCCGGGCGCACCGTGGGCGGCTGCGACATCACCTTCTCGACATAGGACCACGGCTGGTGCAGCCCTTCCGCCGTCGCCTCCATGAAGCGCATGACCGGCCCGGCCTGCACCGTCAGCGCCACGGTCGCCGCCAGCAGCAGGCCGACGGGCAGGATCTCGATCAGGAGCACGCGCGGCACCACGGCGTCGACCGGGGCCCAGAAGGCGCGGATGCCGGCGCGGCTCATCGCGATCAGGGCCGAAAGGCCGGACACGATCAGCAGCGCCGTCAGCCACCACGTGGCCTGTCCGATCTCGGCCTCCGTCCCGGCCCCGCCGAGGCCGGCCGGGTTGAACATCGCCGTCAGCATGGCGAACTTGGCGAGGAAGCCGGGCAGCGGCGGCAGGCCGGCGAGCAGGATCGCGCACAGGCCGAAGCTGATGCCGAGAATGGCCAGGGTGCCGGGAATGGTGACGCCCACCTCCGCCTCGACCTCCTCGTCCTCCTCGCCCTCGCCGAAAGCCTCCTGCGTCACGGCCAGAACGTTGGCCAGCGTGTCCTGCCCGCGCTCGACCAGCTCGATCAGCAGGAAGAAGGCCGAGATCGTCAGCGTCGACGACACGAGATAGAGCGGCGCGCCGGCGGTCACGCCGGTCTGCGACAGGCCGATGGCCGCCAGAAGCGTGCCCGACGACACCAGCACCGAATAGCCGGCCAGCCGCCCCAGCGCCTGCGAGGCGAGCACGCCGATCGTGCCGAAGGCGATGGTGGCGAGGCCGCCGAGGAACAGCAGCTGCCAGCCGAAGCTCGACGTGCCCTCCGGCATGCCGGCGGCCGAGAACAGCAGCGACAGGCGCAGGATGACGTAGACGCCGACCTTGCTCATGATGGCGAAGATCGCCGCCACCG
>DAOMOI010000377.1:0-2254 GCA_035444225.1 Aquamicrobium sp.
GCTCTGCTCCCAAAGCAGCGCATGGCCGTAGACCTTCTGGCCGTTGCGGGCGGCGAAGGCGACGAGCTGGTCGACGGGCTCGTACCAGATGCTGCCCTTGCGGTGCTCGATGGAGTTCCACTTGAGGTGGATTTCCGGCGTCAGCATCCCGCATTCCGCCGCCGCTACGCGGCGCAACGCCGGCTCCGCCGCGATCTGGTCGCTGCGCATCGCCGCGCCGAAGACGCGTCCGCTGCGCCGGGCAAGCTCGTCGAGCGAGGGGGCCGCGGCAAGGGCGGGCACCGATGGAAGCAGGGCCGCGCCCGCGGAGCCAAGGAGCGAGGCTGCGAATTCACGGCGCGTGAGCATGGTCGGAGCCTTTGGGAATTGCCCGGATCGGGCCGAGTTTGCGGGCAAGACGTTAACGATTTCGAAAAAGCAACCACCGCCCGCCGGCATCTGGTAGCCATCGGCAGGGTTTACGGTTTTAAATCAATGGCTTACGCAACAATCCCGCGCTATGCAGACAGGCCGGGATCACTCCCACTCGATGGTGCCGGGCGGCTTGGAGGTGACGTCGTAGACGACGCGGTTGATGCCGCGGACCTCGTTGATGATGCGGGTGGCGGCGCGTCCGAGGAAGTCCATGTCGTAATGGTAGAAGTCGGCCGTCATGCCGTCTACCGAGGTGACGGCGCGCAGCGCGCAGACATAGTCGTAGGTGCGCCCGTCGCCCATCACGCCGACCGTCTGCACCGGCAGGAGCACGGCGAAGGCCTGCCAGATGACATTGTAGAGGCCGGCCTTCCTGATCTCGTCGAGATAGACCGCGTCGGCCTCGCGCAGGATGTCGAGCTTCTCGCGCGTCACCGGGCCGGGGCAGCGTATGGCGAGGCCGGGGCCGGGGAAGGGGTGGCGCTCGATGAAGTGCTCGGGCAGGCCGAGCTCGCGGCCGAGCGCGCGCACCTCGTCCTTGAACAATTCGCGCAACGGCTCGACCAGCTTCATGTTCATGCGGTCGGGTAGGCCGCCGACATTGTGGTGCGACTTGATGGTGACGGAGGGGCCGCCGGTGAAGGAGACGCTCTCGATCACGTCCGGGTAGAGCGTGCCTTGCGCCAGGAACGCTGCCGGCTTGCCGCCGGCGGCGAGCTTCTTCGCCTCCTCCTCGAACACCTCGATGAACAGGCGGCCGATGGTCTTGCGCTTCTTCTCGGGGTCGGCCTCGCCTTCGAGTGCCGACAGGAAGCGGTCCTGCGCCTGTACGTGGACGAGCGGGATGTTGTAGTGCTCGCGATACATCGAGACCACCTGCTCGCCCTCGCCCTTCCGCATCAGGCCGTGGTCGACGAAGATGCAGGTCAGCCGCTCGCCGATCGCCTCGTGGATCAGCACCGCCGCGACGGAGGAATCGACGCCGCCGGAAAGCGCGCAGATCACCCGGCCGTCGCCGACCTGGGAGCGGATCGCGGCGATGGCCTGCTCGCGATAGGCGGCCATGGTCCAGTCGCCCTTCAGGCCCGCGATCTTGTGGACGAAGTTGGACAGCAGCTTCGCCCCGTCCGGCGTATGCACCACTTCGGGGTGGAACTGCACGGCATAGAACTTGCGGCTCTCGTCGGCGATGGCCGCGAAGGGCGCGCCGGACGAGGTGCCGACGACGCGGAAGCCGT
The DNA here is from genome assembly GCA_035444225.1 of Aquamicrobium sp. Classification (GTDB taxonomy): domain Bacteria; phylum Pseudomonadota; class Alphaproteobacteria; order Rhizobiales; family Rhizobiaceae; genus Aerobium. The sequence goes on from DAOMOI010000377.1 coordinate 1,653, forward strand.
CGGGAAGCGCCGTGACGCGGTCGCCATGGCTCATCCACACCTGATGGCGGGTGCCCTTGGCCCAGACGCCGTCGAACAGCGCGTTCTCCGCCTCGATGTCGAGGAAGGCGCGGCCGAACTCGCGGTGGTGGCCGCTCTCGACCTTGCCGCCGAGTTGCGCGCACATCACCTGCTCGCCATAGCAGATGCCAAGAACCGGGATGCCGGCCTCGAATATAGCCTGCGGCGCGCGCGGGCTGCCGGTCTCGGCGGCGGAAGCCGGCCCGCCGGACAGGATCACCGCCTTCGGCTTCATGCGGCGGAAGGCGTCTTCGGCCGACTGGAAGGGGACGATCTCGGAATAGACGCCGGCCTCGCGCACGCGACGCGCGATGAGCTGCGTCACCTGGCTGCCGAAATCGACGATGAGGACTGTGTCGGGATGAGCGGTCGCGGTCATGGCGAGGCTGTAGAGAAACTGCGCTGATTCCGCAAGGTGCCAGCGGGTTCAGACCGTGGGTAACCCTTGGCCGAGCGCCGGCTCCAGCCTGTCCACCGCGTCGGCCAGCCTCTCGTCGACGATATGGAGATAGTCGGTCCAGTCGCCGATGTGGCGCAGCTCT
>DAOMOI010000377.1:2275-2640 GCA_035444225.1 Aquamicrobium sp.
GGAAGTGCCGCGCAAGCCGATCAGGGGCACGCCGAAACGCTGGCAGGCGCGCAAGATCGCGAAGGTCTCCATGTCGACCATCTCCGCTTCGATCGCCTCATAGGCGCGACCGGAAACGACGTTGGCCCCGGTGGAGAGCGTGGCGGCCGGGATGCCGGGAATGGGGCAGGGCAGGGAAACCGTCGCCGGCAGGCCGAGGAACGGCGTCTCGCCCCTCGGCACGCCGAGCGCCGAGGCGTCCATGTCGCGATAGCCGACCGAGGAGACCTGATAGACCCGCGCCTGCTCCAGCACCCGGCTGCCGGCCGAGCCGAGCGAGACGACGAGGCGCGGGTCGCGGTGATCGTGGGCGAGCACGGCACGTT
>DAOMOI010000378.1:0-2639 GCA_035444225.1 Aquamicrobium sp.
GGAGTTCGAGGCCGTGCGCGAGATGGCGCTGAAGGCCCGCGCCGAGAACGAGGCGCTTGCCGCCCGCATTGCCGAGATCGAGGCGAAGCTCGCCGAGTCCGCCCCCGGCGGGGCTCCGGCGAAGTCCACGGCCAAGCCGCGCGCGAAAAAAGCGGACTGAGCTTTCTCTTCTTGTCCACATTGCGGTGCAGCGAAAAACGCTTGCGCCAGAGTCGCTTAGGCGAAACGCGGACATGCGCGCCGGCTTTCTATCCACATCGCAGATTGTCGGGTCTCAAAAAAGGGGCTGTTCACGCGACTCTGCTGCAATAGACTGAATTTGCTGCATGATTCGAAGCGTGATTTGACGCTCGCATGCGCCGGGCGGCGGGGGCCGGCCGGGCAGAGGTTGCGTCGCCCGCCATCCCGTCTTCCTCGAGTGCCGGTTTTCCGTAGCGCGTATGCTTGCCGAGTGTACGCGGACGCCCCTTTGCGACTGACAGGAAGAGACTTCCTCATGAACCTGCTGGAACTCGACATCGCCCGCGACCTCCACCCTGTGGACGTGATCGAGCATGTCGCCACCATGAACGACTGGTCGTTCGAGCGCACCGGCGACGACGAGATCGCCATCTCCGTCGCCGGCACCTACGCCAACTACCATGTCTCGTTCTCATGGATGGAGGATTTCGAGGCGCTGCATCTTGCCTGCGCCTTCGACTTGAAGGTGCCGGAGACGCGCACGCTCGAGGTGATGCGGCTTCTGTCGCTGATCAACGAGCAGATGCTGATCGGCCATTTCGACCTGTGGGAGCAGGAGGGCGCGATCATGTTCCGGCAGGCGCTGCTGCTCGCCGGCGGCGCCGAGCCGACCAGCCAGCAGGTCGAGGTGCTGCTGTCCTCGGCGCTGGAGGCGTGCGAGTGCTACTATCCGGCCTTCCAGTTCGTCGTCTGGTCTGGCACCAATGCGCGCGAGGCGCTGGCCAACGTGATGTTCGAGACGCAGGGCAGCTGCTGAGATGAGCGCGCGGGAGGAAAACGGCCGGCGGCCGGAGATTTCGTTCGCCGATTTCGAGCGGGTCGACATCCGCGTCGGCACCATCGTCGCGGCCGAGCCGTATCCGGAGGCGCGCAAGCCGGCGATCAAGCTCAGGATCGACTTCGGGCCCGGCATCGGCGAGAAGAAATCCTCGGCCCAGATCACGAAACACTACACGCCCGAAAGCCTCGTCGGCCGGCAGGTGATGGCGGTGGTGAACTTCCCGCCGCGCCAGATCGGCAAGTTCCTGTCGGAAGTGCTGACGCTCGGCTTCCCCGACGAAGACGGCGAGGTGGTCCTTGCCGTGACCGACAAGCCGGTGCCAGACGGCGGCAAGCTGTTCTAAAATCCCACTTCTCCGCGATTGCGCTCATGGCAGACGAAGACGCCTATATGCCGGGAAACCCGGCACTGGCCGCGTCGGGGCTTGGCTTCGTGCTGACGGGGTGCTCCGGCGGCGGCAAGTCGACGCTTCTCGCCGTCCTGGCGCGGCGCGGCTATGACGTGCGGCCCGAGGCTGGCCGCCAGATCGTGCGCGAGCAGATGCACCTCGGCGGCGGCGCGCTGCCGTGGCGCGATGCGGCGGCCTTCGTGGAACTGGCCGCGTCGCGCACGATGCATCTGTTCAACACCATCGAGCCGCGCGGCCTTCCGGTGTTCTTCGACCGCTCGCTGGTCGATCTCGTTTCCTTCCTCGACATGAAGGCGATTGCGGTTCCCGCTTATCTGCGGCGCGCGGTCGAGGCCTACCGCTACGCGCCCGACGTGCTCGTCACGCCGCCATGGCGGGAAATCTATGCCAGCGAGGCGGAGCGGCCGAAGCCGTTCGAGGACGCCTGCCGCGAATATGACGCGCTGGTCGCGGGCTACCTTGCCGCCGGCTACGGGCTGGTCGAGGTGCCGAGGCTGGATGTCGAGGCCCGCGCCGATTTCGTCGTGGCATTCCTGCGCGCCAGAGCTGGCCTCACGCCGGGATCGTGACGATGGCGCGCAAGCCGCCGAGCGGGCTGTCCGCCAGCTCGATGTCGCCGCCATGGCTGCGAGCGATGTCGCGGGCGATGGCGAGCCCGAGGCCGGTGCCGCCGGAATCCTGGTTGCGGGCATCGTCGAGGCGCACGAAGGGCTTGAACACCTCCTCGCGCTTGTCCTGCGGGATGCCGGAGCCGTCGTCGTCGATGACGATCAGCAGCGCGCCGTCGGCGTGGGTGGCCTCGACCTCGACGGTGCGGGCATAGCGCAGCGCGTTGCCGATCAGGTTGGAAAGCAGCCGCGAGAATGCATTGGGCCGCACGATGATCTCGGGATTGCCGGTCAGCGCGGTCTTGAGCGTGCGCTTGCGCAGCCGCGCCTCCTCGACCTGCTTTTCGAGGAAGGTGGCCAAGTCGAAGCTGCCGGGGATTTCGCCGCTCTCGCCGCGCGCGAAGGCGAGATAGCCTTCGAGCATCGACTGCATGTCGTCGACGTCCTGGTTCAGCGCCTCGCGGTCGGCGTCGGTTCCGCCGAGCGCGAGCTGGAGCTTGAAACGCGTCAGGATGGTGCGCAGGTCGTGGCTCACCCCGCTCAGCATCGCGGTGCGCTGCTCGATCTGGCGCTCGATGCGCTCGCGCATCTGGATGAAGGC
>DAOMOI010000379.1:0-2632 GCA_035444225.1 Aquamicrobium sp.
GTCTCGATCACCGCCCGGCAGGCGGAATCGACGTCCGGGAACGGGCAGACGCCGCCGGAAATCGCCTGCGGGATGCCGTAGAGGCGCACCGTCAGCTCGGTGATGACGCCGAGCGTGCCTTCCGCGCCGACGAGAAGCCGCGTCAGGTCATAGCCGGCCGAGGATTTGCGCGCCCGCTTGGCCGTGGTCACGACCCTGCCGTCTGGCATCACCGCCTTCACCGAAAGCACGTTCTCGCGCATGGTGCCGTAGCGCACGGCGTTGGTGCCGGAGGCGCGTGTCGAGGCCATGCCGCCGAGGCTGGCGTTGGCGCCGGGGTCGATGGGGAAGAACAGGCCGGTGTCGCGCAGATAGGTGTTCAGATCCTGCCGGGTGATGCCGGCCTCGACGGTGACGTCGAGGTCCTCGGCATGGACGGCCAGGACCTGGTTCATGCCGGAAAGGTCGATCGAGATGCCGCCGCCAGGCGCGTTGACATGGCCCTCGAGCGAGGTGCCGGTGCCGAAGGGGATGACCGGAACGCGATGCGCCGCGCAGGCACGCACCACGTCCTGCACCTCCTCGGTCGTCTTGACGAACACGACGCCGTCCGGCGCCTGCGACGGCAGGTAGGTCGTGGTGTGGCTGTGCTGGGCGCGGATCGCCTGCCCGGTCTGGAAGCGCTCGCCGAAACGCTGCGCCAGTATGCCTAGCACCGTGGCGATGCCGGCATCGTTTCTCGCTATCGTCTGAAGGTCGGCCAGCGCCATCTTTCGCTCCCTGCCGGGCGGGACCCATGCACTTGTGCGCGTCCGCCCTTTCTTCTATCCGCTACCGTCAGGAAATGTGCAGATGGCGGCCGCTTTGTCCAGCACGGGCGGCCGCGACAAAAAAGAGGTGGTCATGTCGCATCCCGTTCCGTTCCTGTCGCGCCCCCAGACGGTCGAAGAAGGCTGGATCGACTATAACGGCCACTTGAACATGGCCTATTACAACGTGCTCTTCGACCGCAGCGTCGACGACGCCTTCGAGGCGCTTGGCATGGGCGCGCATTATGTCGGCACCCGCCGGCTGACCGTCTACACCGCGGAAGCGCATGTCTGCTACGTGCGCGAGCTTCATCTCGGTCACACGGTGCGCTGCGACATGCGCATCCTCGACCATGACGACAAGCGCCTCCACATCTTCCAGGAAATGCGCCACGAGGACGGCTGGCTTGCGGCCACCTCCGAAACGCTGATACTCCACATCGACATGAGCGGGCCGAAGGTGACGCCCTTCCCGCCCGACGTGCTGGAAAAGATCGAGGCGATGCACGCCGCGCATGCCGCCCTGCCTCGCCCCGAGCGGGCCGGGCGCTCGATCGGCATCCGCCGCAAGCCGCAGGGCTGAACCGGGAAAAGGCATGACAGATTTCGTCTCGCAGGCCGTGCTCAAGCGCGACCTGTTCTCCGAAACCCACAAGGGCCATCTGGCCGGCGCGCCGGACAAGGTGGTGATCCGCCGCGTGGTCAGCGCCGCGCCCTGGTGGACGCGGCCGGTGGCGTGGGCGCTGGCGCGGCGCGAGATCGCGGCCTTGCGCGCGGTTTCCGGCATCCCCGGCACGCCGCGCCTCATCGCGGTCGACCGCGACGGGCTGATGCGCGAATGGACCGACGGCGCGCCGCTGCATCTGGCGCGGCCGGCCGACAGGGCATGGTATGCCGATGCCATGCGCCTCCTGCGTGCGCTGCGCCGCGCCGGCATCACCCACAACGACCTCGCCAAGCCGCAGAACTGGCTGATGACGCCGGACGGGCGCGCCGCCGTCATCGACTTTCAGCTCGCCTCGCACCACCGCCGGCGCGGCCGGTTCTATCGGCTGCTCGCCTATGAGGATTTCCGCCATCTGCTGAAGCAGATGCGCGCCTTCGCGCCCGAGTTGATGACGCCGACGGCAAGGCGCATCCTCGCCCGCCGCTCGCTGCCCAGCCGCATCTGGATGGCGACGGGCAAGAAGGTCTATAACGGCATCACCCGCGGCTTCTTCCGCTGGTCGGACGGCGAAGGCACCCATGACCGCCTCGACCGCGAGGGCGGCGCCATCCGCAACGCGCTGGCGGCCGTTCCCGGCGTGCGCGAGGTCGTGCTGACCACCTATCCGCTGCCGCGCAAGGGCGTCGGCATCTACGCCTTCGTCGAGGCCGAGGCGGGCGTCGCGGCCGGGCGGCTGGAACAGGCGCAGGCCGGACTCGGCGCAGCACGCGCCGACCTCGTCCAGACCGTGCCGGCGCTGCCGCGCATGGCCGACGGGCGGCCCCGGCTCGACCTGCTCAACCTCGTGGCGATGAACCAGGTGCCGGCGCTCAACGCGCTGGTCGGCGACGACGCCGCGCTCACAGCCACGCTGGAGCCGATCGTCGCGGGGCGGCTCAACTTCACCGACAGGCGCATCGCCCGCACAGAAGGCCCCGCCCGATAGTCACCCGATAGTTTCTGGCCTTTCGCTGCCGAATCACTACATTCCAACGGAGATGTCAGGCTTTCCCGACGATATTCCCTTCTTCGACGAGGAAGGGCCGCAGGATGCGACGCCACGCGCGGGCGGCGGGCTGGCCGCGCGCGCCATGGCGGCAAGAGCCGGTGCGCAGGCCGCGCCCGACTATCTCGCCGG
>DAOMOI010000380.1:0-2626 GCA_035444225.1 Aquamicrobium sp.
GTGACGGCGGCGAAGGCCTTCGCCAGCTCGCGCGCCCCGGCAAGGCCGGCCACCCGCTCGGCCGAGGAGATGCGGTCGGCATAGAGCATGCGCTCCATGCGGAAGCGGTGGTCGGCGGCGGGTATGACCTTGCCGAACTCGCGGATGATCGCCTGCTCTTCCTTGGCGTCGAGCTTCTCCGTGCGCCAGAACCGGGCAAGAGCCGCGCGCGCCTGCGCGGTGTTGCCGGTGGCGAGATGCGCGCGCGCCAGCAGGATCGCGCCCTCTATCGTCTGCGGCTGCGAACTGCCGAAGGCGGAGAGCACGGTGCGCGGGCCGGGGTTCTCGCGATACATCGCCTTTTCGGAATTGGTGCGCAGCCGCGCCATGCCGGGCCAGCCCGAAAGCGCATAGGCCGCTTCGGCGATCTCGCCGCTGGCCACGGCGTCCGCGCCGGAGGTGGCGATCGCCCACATCAGGATATGCCGGTCGAGCGAGTTCGCGGGCAGATTGTCGCGCACCACGCGGGCGCGGGCGACGTTGCCCGAGGCGAGCGCGTCGAGGCCGCCCTTCAGCTGCGCGACCGGGCCGCCCGTCGCCAGCTTCCCGGCCTTGATCGCGGCCGTCGCCGCCGCCTGGCCGGCGATGGCGCCGGTGGCGATGGTGGCGTCGATGGCCGCCGCGCTGGCGCTGGCATAGGGGCGCTCGAACGGCAGCGGGCCGATCGAGGGCAACTCCGTGTCGGCAAGCGCGAGGCCCGGCGTCATCAGCAGCGTCAGGCCCGCGACCGTCGCGCGGACACGAAGAGTTGCCACGGGGCGTGGATGCATGGCGTGTCGATCCCTGTTCCGGACAAGATACATGATGGACGGGTTTGGCCCCGACCCTAGCCGCGGGGAGTGAAGATGGCGTAAACGAAAGGTTAGCGCAGCCGGCGGGATTCTACCGGACAGCGCTTTCGCTTCTCTTGCCGCATGCGGATGGCAAGACTATGGTGCGCGGCCTTCGTCTGGGCTAGAAACCGGCGAAGGCATGTCGTCATGCCGCCAAGGCCGCATCCGGGAGCAAGCATCATGTTCAGAGGGTCAATGACCGCGCTCGTCACGCCGTTCTCGCGCGACGGGGCCCTCGACAAAGACGCCTTCCGCCGCCTGATCGAGTGGCAGATCGCCGAAGGCACCGCCGGCCTCGTTCCCGTCGGCACCACGGGCGAGTCGCCGACGCTGTCGCATTCCGAGCACCGCGAGGTCGTGGCGCTGACGGTGGAGATCGCGGCCGGCCGCGTGCCGGTGATCGCCGGCGCCGGCTCCAACAACACGGCTGAAGCCATCTCGCTCGTCCAGCACGCCGAGAAGGCCGGCGCCGACGCCGCCCTCGTCGTCACGCCCTATTACAACAAGCCGACGCAGAAGGGGCTTTACCTGCATTTCGCCGAGGTGGCGAAGGCGACCAGCCTGCCGATTATCATCTACAACATCCCGCCGCGCTCGGTCATCGACATGACGCCCGAGACGATGGGCCGGCTGGCGAACGATTTCAGGAACATCGTCGGCGTCAAGGATGCCACCGGCAAGATCGAGCGCGTCTCCGAGCAGCGCCTGACCTGCGGCAAGGAGTTCATCCAGCTTTCGGGCGAGGATGCGAGCGCGCTCGGCTTCAACGCCCATGGCGGGGTCGGCTGCATCTCGGTCACGGCCAACGTCGCGCCGCGCCTGTGCGCCGAGTTCCAGGCCGCCACGCTCGCCAACGACAAGGAGCGCGCGCTCGATCTCCAGGACCGGCTGATGCCGCTGCACAAGGCGATCTTCATCGAGCCGGGCGTGTCGGGCGCGAAATACGCGCTGTCGCGGCTCGGCCGCATCGAGAACGCCGTGCGCGCGCCGCTCGTCACCGTCGAGCCGGAAACGGCCGCACGGATCGACGCGGCGATGACGCATGCCGGGCTTTTGAACTGACGCGCACCGCGCGCGTTCTGCGACCATGGCCAAGGACAAGAAACCCGACACCAACGGCAAGACCGTGGCGGAAAACCGCAAGGCCCGCTTCTCCTACGAGGTGATGGACACCTACGAGGCGGGCCTCGCGCTGACCGGCACCGAGGTCAAGTCGCTGCGCGAGGGCCACGCCAACATCCAGGAAAGCTACGCCTCTGCAGAGGGCGGCGAGATCTGGCTGATCAACTCGTACCTGCCGGAATATCTGCAAGGCAACCGCTTCAACCACGAGCCGCGCCGCCGGCGCAAGCTGCTCCTGAAGAAGAAGGAGATGGCCAGGCTGGCGCAGGCGGTCGAGCGCGAGGGCATGACCATGGTGCCCCTGAAGATCTACTTCAACGAGCGCGGCCGCGCCAAGCTCCTGCTCGCCGTCGCCCGCGGCAAGAAGCTGCACGACAAGCGCGAGACCGAGAAGCAGCGCGACTGGGCGCGGGAGAAGGGGCGGCTGTTGAAGGAAAGAGGATAGAGAGTAGGGAATAGTGAGTAGTGAATAAGGTTGCCAGCGTGAACGTTGGAACTCGTCCTTTCACTACTCACTACTCACTACTCACTACTCACTCCCCCAAAAACTCCCTTATCTCCCTGAACACGCTGACGAACATCTCCTCCGTCAGCCGGCCCGTATTCGTGTTGTAGCGCGAGCAATGGTAGCT
>DAOMOI010000381.1:0-2614 GCA_035444225.1 Aquamicrobium sp.
CGCGGTCAAGTTCACCGGCGAAGGCGGGCGCATCACCATGCGCGCGCGCAAGGTGGCGGGCGCGATCATGCTCACCATCGAGGACACGGGCTGCGGCATCCCCAAGGAGGCGCTGAAGAAGCTCGGCCGGCCGTTCGAGCAGGTGCAGAACCAGTTCTCCAAGAACCACACCGGCTCGGGGCTGGGGCTGGCCATCTCGCGCAGCCTCGCCGAGCTGCATGGCGGGGCGCTGAAGATCCGCTCGACCGAAGGCGTCGGCACCATCGTGTCGGTACGCATCCCGGCGCGGAACGGGATGAAGAAGGCGGCGTGAGGCAAGGATAGGCCTCGACGTCATCCCGACCGAGCGAAGCGAGGGAGAGCCGGGAGCCATTGAGCAGCACGGCCGGGTCCAAGGCTCGCGCCAGCGCAGAAACCGGGCCGTGCTCGACGATGTTATGACCAATGGGTCCCGGCTCGGCGGTCGCTATCGCTCCCTTGGCCGGGATGACGGCTGCGGCAGGTCAGCCCTCCCCGCCGCCCACCAGCGCCTGAAAATGCGCTTCCACCCGGCCGGCAGTCTCCCTTATGTGCGCTTCCAGCACCGACAGGTCCGGCAGGTCGGTCGAGCGCAGGAGGAGGTCCGCCAGCCCCGGCGGCACGTCGGCGGCGTCGAGCGGGCCGGTCAGGCACAGGCGCACGCTCTGCGTCAGCGTCAGGTAAAGCTCGTAGGCCGCGACGAGCTCGTCGCGCACCTGCGCGGCGCAGAAGCCTGCGTCGAGCCGCGCCAGCGCGTCGCCGGTCGAGGTCGGCGGCCAGACGTCGGGCAGAATGGCGCCGGTCAACCGCGCGCACTGGGCGATGAATTCGAGGTCGATCTGGCCGCCGGGGATCAGCTTCAGGTCCCAGATGTCGCGCGGCGGCTTCTCCTTCGCCAACACGGCGCGCATCTCGGCGGCGTCGGCCAGCACCTTCGTCCTGTCGCGCGGCCGGGCCAGAATGTCGGCGACCTCGGCCTCGACGCGGTCGCAGAACGCCTTGTCGCCGGCGATGGAACGGGCGCGCGTCAGCGCCATGTGCTCCCACGTCCACGCATCCTCGCGCTGGTACTTGCGGAAGGCGTCGATGTGGGTGGCGACCGGCCCCTTGTTGCCGGAGGGGCGCAGGCGCAGGTCGAGTTCGTAGAGCACGCCCTCGGCGGTGGGCGCCGAGACGGCGGCGATCAGCCGCTGGGTCAGCCGCGCATAATAGTGCGACGGCGCGAGCGGCTTCTCGCCGTCGGATTCGTCGGCCCCTTCCGCGTGGTCGTAGAGCAGGATCAGGTCGACGTCGGAGCCGGCGGTCAGCTCGCGGCTGCCGAGCTTGCCCATGCCGAGGATGGAGACCGCGCCGCCGGCGACATGGCCATGGCGGCGGGCGAACTCGGCCTTGACCGCCTCGAGCGCCGCGCCGATGGCGAGGTCGGCCAGATCGGAGAAGGCCTTGCCGGCGCGCACGGCGTCGATGGCGCCGGTCAGGAGCCTGACGCCGATGAGGAATTTCTGCTCGGCGGCGAAGATGCGCAGCCGGTCGAGCTTTTCCTCGTGCAGTTCGACGCCTTGCAGGAAGGTGTCGAGGCGGGTCTTCAGATAGGCCTTGTTCGGCAGCTCGCTCATCAGGCCGGGGTCGAGCAGCCCGTCGAAGACGTGCGGGCGGCGCGTGATGATGGCGGCGAGCCGGGGAGCCGCGCCCATGATCATGGCGAGAAGATCGAGGAGCGCCGGATTGGACTGGAGCAGCGAGAACAGCTGGATGCCGGCCGGCAGGCCGGACAGGAACTCGTCGAAGCGGATCAGCGCCTCGTCGGCGCGGTGCGTCCTGCCGAAGGTTTCCAGCAGCGCCGGCGTCAGCTCGGTCAGCCGCTCGCGCGCCTCGGCCGACTGCGTGGCGCGATAGCGGCCGAAATGCCAAGTGCGGATGACGCGGCAGATGTCGCTGGGACGCTCGAAGCCCAGATCCGACAGGGTTTGGAGCGTCGACGGGTCGTCGACATCGCCGGTGAAGACGAGGTTGCCGACGCCGCGCGACAGCTGCGGCGCGGCCTCGAACAGGGCCGCATAATGCCCCTCGACCATGTGAAGCGAGGCGCGGAAGGCGGCCGAGAAGGCGTCGGCGTCGGCGAAGCCGAGCATATGGGCGATGCGCTCCAGCCCGGCGGCGTCCTCGGGCAGCGTGTGGGTCTGCTCGTCGGCGACCATCTGGATCGCGTGCTCGACATCGCGCAGGAACCAGTATTGATGGGCAAGCGCTTCCGCCGCCTGCGGCGTGATCCAGCCGCCTGCGGCCAGCGCGTCGAGCATCGCCACGGTCTCGCGGCCGCGCAATTCGGGAAAGCGGCCGCCGGCGATCAGCTGCTGGGTCTGGACGAAGAACTCGATCTCGCGGATGCCGCCGCGGCCGAGCTTGACGTTGTGGCCCATGACCGCGACCTCGCCATGGCCCTTGTGGGCGTGGATCTGGCGCTTGATCGAATGGACGTCGGCGATGGCCGCGAAGTCCATGTATTTGCGCCAGACGTAAGGCGTCAGCTCCTTCAGGAAAGCCTCGCCGGCGGCGATGTCGCCGGCCACCGGCCGCGCCTTGATCATCGCCGCGC
>DAOMOI010000382.1:0-2608 GCA_035444225.1 Aquamicrobium sp.
AGCCCAGCTGCGCCAGCGTCGCCACCACCGGCGGCAGCTTGTCCCCGCGCCAGCGCACGGTGACGCGCCGGGTCGAGAGGTTGACCCGCGCCGCCTCGACGTTTTCGAGCTTGCCGAGGTTGGATTCGATGGTCTGGATGCAGGCGCCGCAATGCACCGCCGGCACCGAGAATTCGGTCTGGAACACGCCGTCGCCGAGATCGCGCGCAGAGAAGCGAACCTCGTCGTCGGATGGCAGCGCCAGGACGCCGCCGGCGAAGCCCTCGACCCCCGGCGCACAGCAGCTCATCTGGCGTTTCCTCCATGAAGCTGGATGCGCCGCGTCTCGCGCCACGGCCGCTCCAGCCCGGCTTCGGCCCCGGCCGTGGCGTGGACCTCGACGATCCACGCGCCGTCCGCGACGCCGAGCGCGGCTTCAAGCGCGCCGTCGGAAGCGGCGAGCGCGACCTGCGTGTCGTCGGCATCGCCCACCGGCCGGCGCAGGGCGGCGGTGCCGCTTTCCAGCCGCACGGGCTTTCCGTCCGCATCGGTCAGCGCGAAGCGCAGCACGCCGCCCTCGATGGCAAAAGCCGGCGTCCAGCCGAGCGCGGCCTGCTCGCGCCCTTCCTCGGCCAGGCGGTTGAAATGCTGGCCCGCGACATAGGAGTTCTGCACCACGAGACCCGACCAGCTGGTGCGGGCGAAGGTCGCCATGGTCAGGTTGACGGCGATGATGACGCCGAAGAAGGCCAGCATGATCGCCAGCATGTGTTTGCCGGTGAATTCGCCGGTCTTTGCGGAACGCTCGCTCATCGTCGTCACGTCCTCCTCGTCATTCGGGGGCGTCGAAGTTGGCGGTGTAGGCGGCACTTTCGCCGTTTTCCGCGTCATCGACAAGGAAGCGGAAATTCTGGACGCGGCCATCGACCAGCTCGCGCGGCTGGCGAACATAGATTTTCAGCGTCTTCAGCCGGTCGGGCTCCAGCGCGACAGCGAAGGCTTGGCCCTGGGCGTCTTCCATGCCGATGACGCTCATCTCGCCGCCGGGCAGGCCGTCCAGCGCGACCGTGACCGCGCGCGGCTGGGCGATCTTGTTCAACAGCTTCACCGTGTAGCCGTTGCGGATCGCGCCGTCGGAGAGCACGACGAATTGCGGGTTGCGGTCGTGCAGCACGTTGAGCTCGAGCCGGTCGCGCACCATCAGCGCATAGATGAGCGCGACGCCGATCAGCGCCCAGCCGGCGAAATAGAGGAAGACGCGCGGCTGGAAGATGCGCCTAATGTGGAACGGCACGATGCCGTCGGCGAGGCTGCCATCGGGCTTGTGGACGAGCGAGGGGTCGATGGCGTGGCTGCCGCCGCCGGTGACGACCGCCATGTTGGCGTTGTAGTCGGCGAGCGTGGCGTAGGAGATCAGCCCGCGCGCGCGGCCGAGCTTGTCCATCACCGCGTCGCAGGCGTCGATGCACAGCGCGCAGGTGATGCATTCGAGCTGCTGGCCGTCGCGGATGTCGATGCCCATCGGGCAGACGACGACGCAGGCGTTGCAGTCGACGCAGTCGCCGGCGCTGCGGCCCGAGGCCTGCGCCTTCTTGGTGCCGCGCGTGCGCGGCTCGCCGCGCCAGTCGTTATAGGTGACGGTCAGCGAGTTCTCGTCCAGCATCGCCGCCTGGATGCGCGGCCACGGGCACATATAGGTGCACACCTGCTCGCGCATTAGACCGCCGAACGTGTAGGTGGTGGCGGTCAGCACCGCTATCGTCATGTAGGCGACCGGCGCGGCATGGCCGGTGACGAGATCGACGAGCAGCGTCGGCGCGTCGGCGAAATAGAAGATCCACGCGCCGCCGGTGGCGACCGCGATCGCCACCCAGATCGCGTGCTTGGCCACGCGCAGCGCGATCTTGCGCGCGCTCCACGGCGCCGCGTCGAGCTTCATGCGGGCGTTGCGGTCGCCCTCGACGGCGCGCTCGACGACGAGGAACAGATCGACCCACACCGTCTGCGGGCAGGTATAGCCGCACCAGGCGCGGCCGACCGTCGAGGTCAGCAGGAAAAGCCCCAGCCCCGCCATGACCAGCAGGCCGGCGACGATGAAGAATTCCTGCGGCCAGATCTCGATGAAGAAGAAATAGAAGCGGCGGTTGGCGAGGTCGACCAGCACCGCCTGGTCGGGCGCGTGCGGGCCGCGGTCCCAGCGGATCCACGGCGTCAGGTAGTAGATGCCGAGCGTGACGATCATGACCAGCCACTTGAAGCGGCGGAACTGGCCCGAGGCGCGCTTGGGGAAGATCTTCTTGCGCGCCGCGTAGAGCGGCTGGCGCACCTTCGCCGAATTGACGGCTTCAGCGTCGTGCCGTTCAACCTCGATCGACGTGATCGTCATGGCGTTCTCCTGCGGGACGGGGCAGCCCGCTTGCCCGTGCGAATGCGCCCGATCCGCACCGGCATCCTTGATTCATATCAACACCGCCCACCCCCCGAAGACAGGAAGGCCGGCACGGCCAAAAAGCCGCACCGGCCTCCTCCCCCTCCTCCCAGGCCCCCCGGCCCGGTTTTCCTTGCTGCGTTTCCTTGTTTTCGCAATTCCGGACGGAAAAGTGCTTCACACTTTTCCTGGAATTGCTCT
>DAOMOI010000383.1:0-1483 GCA_035444225.1 Aquamicrobium sp.
GTCTCCAGCTGCCGCTCGGCGGAATGGCGGCCGACCTCGTCCCAGTAGCGGCCGGCGGCGATATCGAAGGCCATCATCGCGCCGGCGCGGACGCCGCGCGCCTCGGCGAAGGCCAGTCGATCCTTCTCGGCGGCTTCTACCGCTTCGGCCCGCCGCCGTTCGGTCTCTCCCGTCGAGCCATGAAACCGACGACCACGCCGTCGGAAGTCGTAGTGGTAGAACGGCGAGTTCTTGGGCCGGTAGACGGACATGCGCGCCTCGACATCGTTTCGAGGAATTCCAGGATGTCGGCGAGGCGGAACTCGCGGCGCAGCCGGACGCGGCCGAGCCCCTTGACGACGCAGCGGATGTTGCCCGCCTCGACGTGGCCGCGCAAGGTCTGGGCGTCCATGCCGAGCAGGGCGGCGGTGTCTTTCAGGGGCAGCGAGATCCTGGTCTCGAAGGCGCGCAGCAGCGCCGGCGGGATCGCGGCGGCGGTGATCGTATCGTTGCTGAGGCTCATCGGCTCGACCTCTCCTGTCCCGGTCGGGCCTGCCGGCCCTCCTCGCCGGGCCTGCTATGTCCCGGTCGCGCTGCGCGCTCCTCGCCTCTTGCCATCACACCGCCGCCTTCCAGACGAGAAACTCGCCGCGCAAGCTCTCGAAGCGCGCGGCGGCGGCCGGGTCGTGGTCGAGCTCGACGCGGCTCTCGATCCCCAGCAGGCAGCGGAGGGCAGTCGCGGCTTCGTCCGGCGTCGCCATGTCCCACAGCGGCAGCTTCGTCTCGAGGAATCGGCGGAACAGCGGATCGCCGCAGAGCAGCGCCGCCTTTCGGGCGATGGGGCCGCCCTTTTTCCGGGAAAAGCCGAGGGCGATGGGGCCGCATTTGCCCATCACGCGTCCGCCTCGTCGGTCGGGATCAGGATCGTCTGCAGCGCGGCGTAGGCGTCGCGACCGCCCTGCAGTATCTCGCGAAGCCCGTCCTCGCTGTCCCAGCCCGTCTCCTCGGCGGCAGATATCATCTCGCGGATGGCGTCGAGCACGCGCTGTTCATCCGGCATCATGCCGCCTCCCCTGTTGCATGCGGCGCGCAGGCCTCCGCCTCGGCCATCGCGTCGGCATACCAGACCAGCAGTTCGCCGAGGCTGAAGCCGTCGCGGATCAGGCCGGCGCGCAGCGAGATCTGGTCGTGATCGGGGAAGGCGGCGCGGCGCTGGCGGATCGCCTCGGCCATCGCGGCGCGGGTGGTGCCGGCGGCGCGGCCGTGCTCGGCCAGCGTCAGCGCGTCGGTGCCGTCCGGGGTGAGGTGGATGGGGGAGAAGCTGTAGGGCATGGCCATCTCAGCTCTCCCTGTCGCTGTGGAGCGGCAGATGCCCCGACCTCAAACCCTTGTTGTAGGTCGAGATCAGCAGCCGCTCGACGTTTTCCCCGATCGATCCATGGAACGTTTCGCGCGCGGTCTTCGCCGCTCCGATGATGCGACCTGGCGCGTAATTCTTCGCGAC
>DAOMOI010000383.1:1550-2322 GCA_035444225.1 Aquamicrobium sp.
GTTCACGATCCCGGAATCGACCGCTCCGGCGTTGAGGCCCCGGTTGGCCTTGATCGTGGCCAGCGCCAGCCGCAGGGTGTCGCCGCCCATCCGCCGGTAGACCGAGACGCAGCAATCGATGGCGCCAAGGCAGCCCGGCGTCTTGCCCCGGCTGGCCTTGTAGCCGAGATCGCGGAGGATGCCGTTTACCGCCGTCTCGACCTCGTAGCCGGCGGTGACGGACACGATGAAGCGGTCGATCGCCGCCGGCGCCGTTCGCCGGGTCTGCAGCTGCACGAAGATGTCGGCGGCGCGCTGCGGATCGGCCGCCGCGACCACGCGGCACGGGACGCTCTGATCGTCGCCCAGCGCAAGGCGGACCGCGCCCAGCCGGTGCTGACCGTCGATGCAGTGATGCTTGCCGTCCGCGTTCGGCAGCGACACGACGATCGGATCGAGAAGGTCGGGATCGAACGTGTCGGCGATCGCCCGCGCCTTCTTCGCATCATAGCCGCGCTGCGCCTTGGCCCAGACCACGTCGATCATGCTGGTGGGGATCCATACGATCTTCCAGCGCGACAGCTTGTTCGGCTTGCTCATGATCCTCTCCCGATCAGTTTCGCCCGATAGGCGGCGAGTTCCCGCAGCGCGGTGTCGACCTCGTCGACGGCGGCCCGGAGGTCGGCGCCGGACAGGTATGGAATGTCGAAATCGCCGGCGTAGCCGCAGACCTGCACGAGCTGGCCGTGCTGGCGGCGGAGCAGGATTATTGCCGCCCCGCGGTCGACGCCTC
>DAOMOI010000383.1:2332-2583 GCA_035444225.1 Aquamicrobium sp.
CCATCCGCCGCGCCTCGATCGCCGCCGCGCTGATGCCCTTGCGCCGGTCCGCTGGCCCATAGACTCGCGCCAGCAGCGCCTCGATCGAGCGGTAGGCGTTTCCCGGCCGCGCATCGCGATTGAACATCGCCAGCGCGCCGGCGGCGGCGTCGCGATCCGGCCCGTCGAGGGCGGCATGGTCGGCGAGGCTGACGATCCAGCGCGCCTCGACATAGGACCTGTCCGCGAGACCGGCGGCGGCCAGGACCTCG
>DAOMOI010000384.1:0-2579 GCA_035444225.1 Aquamicrobium sp.
ATGCGGCGGATGACCTTGCCGGTGGTGGTCAGCGGCATCGAATCCACGAATTCCACCTCGCGCGGATATTCGTGGGCCGAAAGGCGCTCGCGCACCCACTGGCCGATCTCGTGGGCCAATGCGGGGCCGGGTTCGACGCCGTCGCGCAGCACGACATAGGCCTTGACGATCTCGGTGCGCACGGGATCGGGCTTGCCGACGGCGGCCGCCAGCGCTACGGCCGGGTGGCCGGTCAGGCAGTCCTCGACCTCGCCCGGCCCGATGCGGTAGCCGGCCGAGGTGATGACGTCGTCGTCGCGGCCGAAGAAGTGGACATAGCCGTCGCCGTCCTCGATGCCCTGATCGCCGGTGATCATCCAGTCGCCGATGAATTTCTTTTCCGTCGCTTCCGGGTCCTGCCAGTATTCGAGGAACATCACCGGGTTGGGCCGGCGCACGGCGATCTGGCCCGGCTCGCCGGTCTTCACCTTGCGGCCTTCGGCGTCGATCACCGCGACCTCGTGGCCGGGCACAGGCTTGCCGATGGCGCCGCCGCGGCTGACGCCGAGCGCGGCGCAGGAGGCGAGGACGAGGTTGCACTCGGTCTGGCCGTAGGCCTCGTTGATCGTCAGGCCGAACTCTTCCCGCGCCCAGTCATAGGTTTCGCGGCCGAGCGATTCGCCGGCCGCGCAGATGGTGCGGAGCGAAAGGTCGAAGCGTTTGGTGATGCCGGTCACGGACCTCATCATGCGAAGCGCGGTCGGCGGGAAGAAGGCGTTGCGCACCTTCATCCTCTCCATCATCCCGAGAGCGGTTTCCGGGTCGAACCGCGCGAAGCGGCCGGCCACCACCGGCACGCCGAGATAGAGCGCCGGCAGGAGTGCGTTCAACAGGCCGCCGGCCCAGGCCCAGTCGGCCGGCGTCCAGAACAGGTCGCCCGGCTGCGGCAGGAACTCGTGCGGCATCTGCACGCCGGGCAGGTGGCCGATGAGCACGCGGTGGCCATGCAGCGCGCCCTTGGGCGGGCCGGTGGTGCCCGAGGTGAAGATCATCAGCGCCGGGTCGTCCGGCCCGGTCTCGACCGCCTGAAAATGCGGCGAATGGTCGGCGACCAGCTTGTGGAAGTCGAGCGCGCCGGCGTCCGCGCCGTCGATGGAGACGACGGTTTCGAGCAGCGGCGGGCGGGCGCGGATCGCGGCGAGCTTGGCGCAGCCCACCTCGTTGGTGACGACCGCCTTCACGCCGGCGGCGTTCAGCCGGTATTCGAGCGCGTCGGCGCCGAACAGCAGCGCCAGCGGCACGGCGATGGCGCCGAGCTTGTAGATCGCGACATGGGCGATGGCCGTCTCGAAGGATTGCGGCAGCAGCAGCGCCACCCGGTCGCCGGGCATGATGCCTTTAGCGCGCAGCGCATTGGCGAAGGCGTTGGAACGGCTGGAAAGCGCGCCGTAGCTCAGCCGCGCCGGCTCGCCCTCTCCATTGTCGGCGAAAAGGGCGGTGCGGTCCGGCTCGGTCGCGGCCCAGCGATCACTGACGGCGACGCCGATGTTGAAGCGGTCGGGAATCCGCCAGCGGAAATCGCGATAGAGCGCCTCGTAGCTGTCGCGTCGTTCCAGCATCGTCCGCGCGCTATTTCTTCTTCTTCGCCCGGTTGGCGAAGGGGTTGTCGGAGGTGCGCAGCGCGACGCGGATCGGCACGCCCGGCATGTCGAAGCTGTCGCGCAGGCCGTTGACGAGATAGCGCACATAGGATTGCGGCATCGCCTCGGGGCGCGAGCAGGAGATGACGAAGCCCGGCGGCCGCGTCTTGACCTGGGTGATGTACTTGATCTTGAGCCGGCGGCCGGCGACGGCGGGGGGCGGATGGTGGGCGAGGATGCCTTCGAGCCAGCGGTTCAGCTTGCCGGTGGAGATGCGGCGGTTCCAGATGCGGTGCGTCGCCTCCACCGCCTCCATCAGCCTGTCGAGGCCACGCCCGGTCTCGGCCGAGACCGTCACGGCGCGGATGCCGCGCGCCTGCGGCAGAAGCCTGGCCGTCTTCTCGCGCAGCTCGGCCAGCGCCTCCTGCGGGTTCTCGATCAGGTCCCACTTGTTGAAGGCGATGACCGGCGCGCGGCCCTCGCGCACGATCAGGTCGGCGATCTGGAGGTCCTGCTTCTCGAAGGGGATGGTGGCGTCGAGCACGACGACGACCACCTCTGCGAAGCGGATCGCGCGCAGGCCGTCGGCGACGGAGAGCTTTTCCAGCTTCTCCTGCACGCGCGACTTGCGGCGCAGGCCCGCGGTGTCGAACAGCTTCATCCGCCGTCCGCGCCATTCCCAGTCGACCGAGATCGAATCGCGGGTGATGCCGGCTTCCGGCCCGGTCAGGAGGCGTTCCTCGCCTATCAGCGCGTTGATCATGGTCGACTTGCCGGCATTGGGCCGGCCGACCACGGCGATGCGCAGCGGCTTGGTGGCGTCGTATTCGGGCACGTCCTCGGCGTCGGGGTCGTCGATGTCCTCGCCGATCAGCGGCTCTGACGCGGCGGCGGCGATCTGCGCCGCCTCCTTCTCATGGGCGAAGGCGCGCTCCTCGCCGAGCGCGGCGACGATGGCCT
>DAOMOI010000385.1:0-2561 GCA_035444225.1 Aquamicrobium sp.
TACGAACCAACCGTCCACCGCTCCAAGGCAGTGGGCGAGCCGCCGCTGCCGCTCGGCATTTCGGTGCTGCACGCGCTGTCGGATGCGGTCGCCAGCGTCGCCGACCATCGCGTCTGCCCGCGCCTGGACGCCCCGGCGACGCCGGAGCGGATGCTGATGGCCATCGAGCGGCTGAAAGCGGAAGCCGCCGGACCGCGATGAGCGCGGCGCTCGCCCGCCTCAGGGCATTCCTCGCCGCATGGCCGCAAGCCGCGCTGGTCGAGGTCGGCGAGGCGAAGGGCTCGACCCCGCGCGAGGAAGGCGCGTGGATGCTGGTGTCTCCGGCCGCGATCTTCGGCACCATCGGCGGCGGCCAGCTCGAATTCATGGCCATCGACAAGGCGAGGGAATTGCTGGGGAGGGTGCAAGCAACCGGCGACGTTGACGCCGCCCCTCATCCGCCCTCCGGGCACCTTCTCCCCGTGAACGGGGAGAAGGAGATTGGCCGCGACCTCGCCGCTTCCCCTTCTCCCCGTTCACGGGGAGAAGGTGGCGGCAGCCGGATGAGGGGCGGCGCGATGGCCGCAGAAAGCAGCGTCACCCTCGACGTGCCGCTCGGGCCCCAGATCGGCCAGTGCTGCGGCGGCCGCGTCAAGGTCGAGATCGTCCTTGCCGACGCGGCGCTGCGCGCGGCGGTGCTGGAGCGCGTCGAGCGCGAGGAGGGGCAGCGGCCTCATGTCGTCATCTTCGGCGGCGGCCATGTCGGCCATGCGCTGGCCGACGCGCTGTCGCTGCTGCCGCTCGCCGTTTCCATCGTCGAGACGCGGCCCGAACAGATCGGCGACTTGGCCGAGGGCGTCGAGGCGCGGCTGACGGCGATGCCGGAGGAGGCGGTGCGCGATGCGCCGCCGGGATCGGCCTTCCTCGTCCTCACCCACGACCATGCGCTCGATTTCCTCATCGTCGCCGAGGCGCTGAAACGCACGGACGCGGCCTATGTCGGCATGATCGGCTCGAAGACCAAGCGCGCCACCTTCGCCAGCTGGTATCGCAAGGAGGTGGGCGGCGGCGAGGCCGAGCTTGCGCGCCTCGTCTGCCCCATCGGCGGCGCGGCCGTGAAGGACAAGCGCCCGGCCGTCATCGCCGCGATGGCGGCAGCCGAGGTGATGCTGGCGCTGTCAGCCCGCTGACGCGCCGGCGAGCGCGCTCTTCGCCTTCCTGCCGGCGACATAGGTTTCCACCACCGCGCGGTCGTCGCCCAGCGTCTGGATGAGGAACAGTTCCTCGGCCAGCGTCTCTACCGTTTCCATGCGCAGCCGCATCGCCGGCGTGGCGCGGGCGTCGAGCACGACGATGTCGGCGTCCATGCCGGGCGCGAGCGTGCCGACATGGTCGGCGAGCGACAGCGCCTCGGCGTTGCCCAGCGTGATCTGCCAGAACGAGGCCAGCGGGTTGATCTTCTCGCCCTGGAGCGCGATCACCTTGTAGCCCTCGTCCATGGTGCGCAGCATCGAATAGTTGGTGCCGCCGCCGACATCTGTGGCCGCCGCGATGCGCAGCGGCTTGGCCCGCTTCGAATTGCCCTGCCAGTCGAACAGGCCGGAGCCGAGGAAGAGGTTCGAGGTCGGGCAGAACACCGCGACCGATCCGGCGTCGTGGATCGCATCCGCCTCGCGTTCGGAAAGATGGATGGAATGGCCGAGCAGCGTGCGCGGCCCCAGAAGCCCGTAGCGGGCATAGACGTCGGTATAGTCGGCGGCTTCCGGGTAAAGCTCGCGCGTCAGCGCGATCTCGGCGTGGTTTTCCGACAGGTGCGTCTGGATGTGCAGGTCGGGGAATTCGCGCGCCAGCGCCCCGGCCATCTCCATCTGCTCCGGCGACGAGGTGATGGCGAAGCGCGGCGTGATGGCGTAGTGGAGCCGTCCCTTGCCGTGCCATTCGCCGATCAGGGCCTTCGTGTCGTCATAGCCCGACTGCGGCGTGTCCCGCAGGGCTTCGGGCGCGTTGCGGTCCATCATCACCTTGCCGGCGATGACGCGCATGTCGCGCGCCAGCGCCTCGGCGAAGAAGGCCTCAGTGCTCTCGCGATGCACCGAGCAGAAGGCGGCGACCGTCGTGGTGCCGTGGCGCACCATCTCGTCGAGGAACAGCCGCGCGATGCGCCGTCCGTGCTGGGTGTCGCGGAACTTCGTCTCCTCCGGGAAGGTGTAGGTGTTCAGCCAGTCGAGAAGCTCCGCGCCGTAGCTGGCGATCACCTGCATCTGCGGCATGTGGACATGGGCGTCGATGAAGCCGGGAAGGATCAGGTGCGGGCGGTGGTCGATCACCTCGGCGTCCGCGGCCTGCGCCGCAAGGGCGTCGAAGCCGCCCGTCGCCACGATCCTGCCGTCGCGGACCAGCACGCCGCCATCCTCGTCGAAGGCATAGGCGGCGCGGTCGTCGATGCTTTCGGGCTTCGTGCGGAAGGAAAGCACGCGCCCGCGCAGAAGGAGGGCGCTCATTGCCTATTCCTTTCGCTGCGAAGTCGGCGCCGCCCCTCATCCGCCCTTCGGGCACCTTCTCCCCGTGAACGGGGAGAAGGG
>DAOMOI010000386.1:0-2550 GCA_035444225.1 Aquamicrobium sp.
GCAGGATGCGCACCAGCCGCTTGGTCAGCCGCGCGAACAGCTCCGTCGCCTCATAAGGCTCGGTGATCGCGAGGGCGGTGGGATCGAAGAAGACGATCAGGTCGATGTCGGACGAAAAGTTCAGCTCGTGCGCGCCGAGCTTGCCCATGCCGAGCACGATCAGGCCCGAGCCCTTGCCGGGATCGGCCGGGTCGAGCAGCGCGATCTTGGCCCCGCGGTGGGCCTCGCGCAGCAGGAAGCGCACCGCCGCCGAGACGCAAGCCTCCGCGAGTGCGCTCAACCGGCGCACGGTCGCCTGTGCGTCGGCCGCGCCGGCGAGGTTGGCAAGCGCGATCAGAAAATGCGCCTCGCCCTTCAACTCGCGCAGCGCCTGCATCAGCCCGGCCTCGGTCTGGCCGTCCCGGTCGCCGGCAAGGGCGATTTCGGCGTTCAGGGCCTCGATGCGCGTATCGGCGGGCTGGTCGAACAGGGCGTCCAGCATCTGCGGCCGCCGCCGCGCGGCATCGCGCAGGAAGGGCGAGAGGTCGAACGCTGCGCCGAGAAAGGCGTAAAGCGGCGAGCCGCCGGCGGCAAGGGCGGCAAGGCGCGGCAACTCATGCTCGCGTGCACTTTCTTCCAGATCGTGAAGGATCGAGGCGGCATCGCCGGCGTCGAGCGGCACCAGCGCCGCGACCGGCCTGTCGAACCAGCTTTCGCCCGTCTCAGTTTTCGCCATGCCGTTTCGAATCCCCCGGAAAGATCATCCTGACCGATAGTCCGGGGTTTTTGGCCGACAATTCAAGCCTGCCGCCGTGAAATTCCATCACGGCGCGGGCGAGGCTCAAGCCGAGGCCCGAGCCGGGGCGCGAGCGGCTCTGTTCCAGCCGCACGAAACGCTCGGTCACGCGCTCCATGTCCTCGGGAGGGATGCCGGGGCCGTTGTCCGCGACTTCGAGCACCAGATCGCCGCCGCGGCGGGTGAGCGAGACGAGGACCGAAGGCGCGTCCTCGGAGCCGGCGGAGTATTTGATGGCGTTGTCGACCACGTTGGACAGCGCCTGGCCGACCAGTTCGCGATTGCCGGCGACGGTCGCGGTCGCGACCTCGCCGACGGCAAGGCCGACGCCAACCTCCTCGGCCAGCGGCTCGTACAGATCGACCACGTCGGCGACCGTCGCCGCAAGGTCGACCGGGCCGGCCTGTTCGGCCGAATAGCCGGCCTCCAGCCGCGAGATCATCAGAATGGCGTTGAAGGTGCGGATCAGCTGGTCGGATTCGGCGATAGCCGCCTCAAGTGCTGCGCGATACTCGGCCGGGCTCGGCTTGCCGGCAAGGGCGGCCTCGGCGCGGTTGCGCAGCCGCGTCAGCGGCGTCTTCAGATCGTGGGCGATGTTGTCGGACACCTGCTTCAGCCCGTCGTTCAGGCGTGCGATGCGCGCCAGCATCACGTTCAGGTTTTCCGACAGCCGGTCGAACTCGTCGCCGGAGCCGCTGACCGGCAGGCGGCCGGCCAGGTCGCCGCCCATGATGCGGCGGCCGGCCTCGGAGATGGCGTCGATGCGCTTCAGCGCGTGGCGGCCGACGAAGAACCAGATCAGCAGCGCGCCGATGCCCATCATGGCGAAGGCGAGCAGCAGCGCGTGGTTGACGATGCCGCGCAGCTTTTCCGGCTCGCCGAGGTCGCGCCCGACCAGCAGGATCATGCCGTTGGGCAGGCGCAAAACCAGCGCCAGCGCGTGATGGCGCGGGCGCGCGGCCGCGTCGTCGCTTTCGCCGTAGCGGCGATAGGCGAAGGGGTCCTGCGTCCAGCCCTCGATCTCGAGCACGCCGGGCTCGATGCTCTCGACATTGCCGGAAAGGATGCGGCCGTTCGGGTCGGCGATCAGGTAGAGGTTGGCGCCGGGCTGGCGCGCGCGCACCTCGACCACGCGCACGAGCGCGGGCAGGCCGCCGCGGCGATAGGCCGTGTCGAGCCCCTGCATCTCGGCCATGATGGTGTCCTGCGTTTGCTGGGTGAGCATGCGCACCGACAGCGACGACATATAGGCCACCAGCACCGCCGCGCAGAGCGCGAACAGGATCAGGAACAGCGCCGAGAGCCGCGCGGCGGTCGTCTTCATGACGACGGGCAGGCGCATCAGCCGGCCTTCAGCATGTAGCCGGCGCCGCGCACGGTGTGCAGGACGGGCGCGCCGAAGCCCTTCTCGATCTTGCCGCGCAGGCGCGAGACATGGACGTCGATGACGTTGGTCTGCGGGTCGAAATGATAGTCCCAGACGTTTTCCAGCAGCATGGTGCGGGTGACGACCTGGCCCGCATGGCGCATCAGATATTCGAGCAGGCGGAACTCGCGCGGCTGGAGCGGGATCTCCTGGCCCGCGCGCTTCACCGTGTGGGAGAGCCGGTCGAGCTCTAGGTCGCCGACACGGTAATGCGTCTCGACCTCGCGCGCGCCGGTGCGCCGTTCCAGCACCTCGATGCGGGCCAGAAGCTCGCTGAAGGCGTAGGGCTTGGTGAGATAGTCGTCGCCGCCGGCGCGCAGGCCGGTGACGCGGTCGTCGACCTCGCCCA
>DAOMOI010000387.1:0-2543 GCA_035444225.1 Aquamicrobium sp.
ACAGGCTCGCTGCCCCAACCGGATTTGAAGTCCGGCCGCCCCACCGGGGACGATTCCCTTCCTTCAGCTATCGACGAACAGGTCGATGCGATGCGGGTTTATGCGCCGCAGATCGCCGCGCCGCAAGGTCACGCCGAGGCGATCGAAGAAGTCGAGGATCTCGATCGCCACCTTGCGGCCGTTGTCGACGCGGTCGCGGAAGGCCGGCGCGGTGAACCAGCCGCCCTCCCCTTGCGCCGCGACATCGGCGACGATGCGCGCCATCTCGCGCGTCACCTCGCGCGCGAAGAAATGGTCATGTGCGATCTGGTCGGTGCGGCCGAGCTTCTGCGACAGTTTCAGCACGCGCCGCACGTCCTTCTCGTCGACGCCGAACGCCTCGGCGAGGTCGCGCACGCGGGGCGGGCGGAAGCGCCCCTCGCCCAGCAGGCGGGGGCGGATGCGGGCGAACAGCGCCTCGTCCTGCGGCGTAAGCTGCGCCGCGTGGCCGGGCAGGCGCACGAAGGCGCCGTCGAGCGCGACGCGGCCCGCCTCGGCCTCCTGCCGCAACAGCGCGAGGAAGGCCGCGGCCGGCAGGCGCGGCGTCAGCCCGAGCCTGAGTTTCTCGCGCCCGATCCCGGCAAGGTCGGGATTGTCGGCGTGGAACGCGCCGAGCGCGGCGACAAGCGCCTGCCTCAAGTCCCGCATCTGCCCGAAGCCGACCGCCCAGCCGGCAAGCCGTTCCGCGCCGGCCTCGACGCACAGCGCGGCCTCGCCCGAAGCCTTCAGGCAGCGGTCGCGCAGGAAGGCGGCAAGATCCACCGGCCCGACCGCGAGCTGGCCCTTGAGCGCCGCGACCGGATCGCAATGAGCAGCGGCGGCGAGAAGCGCCAGCCGCTGCGGCGTGCCGCGCTTGCGCGAAGGCGCGCGCAGATCGAGGAAGCGGCCGCCGCCGATGGTGCGCGAGGCCGAAACGTCGCGCAGGATGAAGCGGTCGCCTACGGCCGCCGCGACCGGCCGGTCGAGCACGAGCTGCGCCAGCCCCGTTTCGCCCGGCCCTATCGCGTCGCCGAGCGGCACGACGCGCGCGCCGGCCTCGACGGCATGGGCGTGCAGCCGCGCCGGAAACCAGGTGCCGAGCGGCTTCGGCTCGTCCTTCAGCACGGAGAGCTCGACGTCGATGCGGTCGGCCGGCGCGTGCAGGGCCGGGTCCAGCACCACGTCGCCGCGCGCGATCGCTTCCTTGCTGACGCCGTCGCCGGCGAGGTTGAGCGCGCAGCGCTGGCCGGCATGGCCGCTCTGCGACTCCCTGTTCTGCGCATGGATGGCGCGCACGCGCGCCGGCAGGCCCGACGGGCTGACGACGACATGGTCGCCGACGCGCACCGCGCCGCCGAGCACCGTTCCCGTCACCACCGTGCCGACGCCGCCGAGCGTGAAGCAGCGATCGACGGCCAGCCGGAACAGGCAGTCGCGCTCGGGCTGCGCCGCCTCCGCGCCTTGAGCCCGCAACAGGGCGGAAAGCGCGGCGACGCCCTCGCCGGTCAGGACTGAGACCGGGACGACCGGCGCATCGGCGAGGCCGGAGCCGGCGAGCAGGGCGCGTATCTCGGCCTCGACCGTAGCACGGCGGCCGGAATCGGCGAGGTCGGCCTTGGTCATCGCCACGACGCCGCGCTTGACGCCGAGCAGGTCGAGGATCGCCAGATGCTCGCGCGTCTGCGGCATCACCCCGTCGTCGGCCGCGACGACGAGCAGCGCGAGGTCGATGCCCGCAGCACCCGCCAGCATGGTGTGGACGAGGCGCTCATGGCCCGGCACGTCGACGAAGCCGACCGTGTCGCCGTCGCCGAGATCGGCATAGGCGAAGCCGAGCTCGATGGTGATGCCGCGCGCCTTCTCCTCGGCCAGCCGGTCGGCGTCGATGCCGGTCAGCGCCTTGACCAGCGCCGTCTTGCCGTGGTCGATGTGACCGGCGGTCCCGACGATCATAGCCCGGCCAGCGCGTCGAGAAGGTCCGCGTCCCGCTCGAGGCAGCGCAGGTCGAGGACCAGCGCGCCGGCATGGATGCGCCCGACCACCGGCGTGTCGAGGCTTCTCAACCGTGCCGACAGAAGCTCGGGCGCGTCGCCGCCCTCGCCGGTCAGGCGAAGGCCGGCCGAGGGGATGGTGTCGGTCGGCAGCGCGCCGGAGCCGATCTGGCTTTCGCAGTCGCAGACGGCGGCCGCGAAGCCGAGCGGCTGAAGCATACCGCCGACCCGCGGAGCAAGCCGCTCGGCCTGCGCCCTTATTTCCGCCTGCGGCCGCGCCAGCAGGCGCAGCGTCGGCAGCCGCCCGGGCAGGCGCTCCGGGTCGAGGTAGAGCCGCAGCGTCGCCTCCAGTGCGGCGATGCGGACCTTGTCGAGCCGCAGCGCCCGCTTCATCGGATTCCTGTTGATCGCGGCGATCAGGTCGCGCCGCCCGACGATGAAGCCGGCCTGCGGCCCGCCCAGAAGCTTGTCGCCGGAAAAGGTGACGAGGTCGGCCCCTTCCGCCACCGCCTCGGCGATGGTCGGCTCGCGGCG
>DAOMOI010000388.1:0-2536 GCA_035444225.1 Aquamicrobium sp.
GGTCGATGATGTAGGAGAAGACCGAGCAGCCGCCGCGCTCGACGGCGACGCGAAGCGCGATCTTGTCGGGCTCGCCGGCCAGCAGCGCCGCGATCTTGCGCGCGGCGGCCTCGCTCACCGCGACGTCCTTCATGTCCGTTTTCGCATCGACGCCCATAGCGGCCACCTTGCCATCGCATTCGCACCATAGGTATGAAGCGGGGAGGGGCAAGTCAACACGGCCCGGCAGCAGGGGCAACAAGGGGGCGCGAATCGTGGCGGCATCGTTCGAGCGCATCGGCTTCGGCTACAGGCCGCGCGCGGCTTACGCCAGCGACCCGGCGCTGTCGCGCGGGCGGCTCTATCCCGAGCCGGAAAGCCCGACGCGCACGCCGTTCCAGCGCGACCGCGACCGTATCATCCATTCGACCGCTTTCCGCCGGCTGAAGCACAAGACGCAGGTGTTCATCGCCCATGAGGGCGACCATTACCGCACCCGGCTGACCCACACGATCGAGGTGGCGCAGATCGCGCGCGCCATCGCCCGCGCCTTGCGCGCCGACGAGGACCTGGCCGAGGCCATCGCCCTCGTCCACGATTTCGGCCACACGCCGTTCGGCCATACCGGCGAGGAGATGCTCGACGCGCTGGTCAGGCCGTGGGGCGGCTTCGACCACAACGCCCAGTCGCTGCGCATCGTCACCGGGCTGGAGCGCCGCTATGCCGAGTTCGACGGGCTGAACCTGACATGGGAGACGCTGGAAGGGCTGGTCAAGCACAACGGGCCGCTGACCGACGGGGAGGGGCGGGGGCTGCACGGCCCGGTGCCGGGAACGATCCTCAGCTTCAACGCGCGCTTCGACCTCGAGCTCGACCGCTACGCCTCGGTCGAGGCGCAAGCCGCGGCAATCGCCGACGACATCGCCTATGATGCGCACGACATCGACGACGGGTTGCGCGCCGGCCTGATCTCGCTCGACATGCTCGAAGACGTGTCGCTGCCGGCCGGCATCCTCGCCTCGGTGCGGCAGCGCTATCCCGGCCTCGACGCGGTGCGCACGGGCCACGAGCTGATGCGGCGGCAGATCACGGCGATGGTCGAGGACGCCATCGCCACGGCGCAGGCCAATCTCGACCGGCTGGCGCCGCAAAGCGTCGCCGACATCCACGGCGCGGGACGGCCCATGGTCGCGTTCTCGCCCGCGATGACGGCGGCGGAGAAGGAGCTGAAAGCCTTCCTCTACGGCCGGCTCTACCGCCATCCGGCGGTGATGGCCGTGCGCGAGGGCGCGGACCAGATCGTGCGCGACCTCTACACGCGCTATTTCGAGCGGCCAGCCGACCTGCCGGACGGCCATGGCGAGGAGGCGTCGGTATGTTCCGAGGCGGAGCGGGCGCGCTACGTCGCCGACTTCATCGCCGGCATGACCGACACCTACGCCATCAAGGAGCACCGGCGGCTGTTTGACCGGACTCCCGATTTGGTTTAGGCGGAGCGCCGAAACCTCGCGGCCCTTCCGGCGCCGCCTTTCCCCGATCCGGGCAGGTACGACATGAACATCTTCGCGCTGTTTTCCACGCGCATCGTCGCGGCGATCGAAACGCTCGGCCTCGAGACGAAGGACGGGGCCGCGCTCGATTTCACCCGCATCACGGTCGAGCCGCCGCGCGACGCCAGCCATGGCGACCTCGCCACCAACGCGGCGATGGTGCTGGCCAAGGCGGTGGGGGAGAACCCGCGCGCGCTGGCCGAGCGGCTCGCCGCGGCGCTGCGCGCCGACCCGGACGTGGCGGCGGTGGAGGTCGCCGGGCCGGGCTTCGTCAATCTGCGGCTGTCGGACGCCTTCTGGCAGGCGCGGCTCACCGGCATCCTCGACGAGGCTGAAGGCTACGGCCGTTCCGATGTCGGCGCGGGCCGCAAGGTCAATGTCGAATATGTCTCGGCCAACCCGACCGGGCCGATGCATGTCGGCCATTGCCGCGGCGCGGTGGTGGGCGACGCGCTCGCCAACATCATGGCCTTCGCCGGCTATGCCGTGACCAAGGAATATTACATCAACGACGCCGGCGCGCAGATCGACGTTCTCGCCCGCTCCGTCATGCTGCGCTATCGCGAGGCGCTGGGCGACGAGATCGGCGAGATCCCCGCCGGCCTCTATCCCGGCGACTATCTGGTGCCGGTCGGCCGGGCGCTGGCCGACGAGTTCGGCCGCAAGCTCAACCAGATGCCCGAGGACAAGGCGCTCGCCATCGTCAAGGACCGCACCATCGACGCCATGATGGTGATGATCCGCGAGGACCTGGCCGCGCTCAACGTCCATCACGAGGTGTTCTTCTCCGAGCGCATGCTGCATGCCGAAAATGCGGCCGCGATCCGCGGCGCCATCGCCGACCTGACCATCAAGGGCCATGTCTACAAGGGCAAGCTGCCGCCGCCCAAGGGCGAGAAGACCGAGGACTGGGAGGACCGCGAGCAGACGCTGTTCCGCTCCACCGTGGTCGGCGACGACCAGGACCGGCCGCTGGTCAAGTCGGACGGCTCCTACACCTATTTCGC
>DAOMOI010000389.1:0-2527 GCA_035444225.1 Aquamicrobium sp.
CCTCGCGCCCAAGCACCAGTCGTTCTGGGACACGATCGCCTTCTTCCCCTATCTTCCCGATCCGGTCTACATCCTGAAGCGCGAGCTGATGTGGATCCCTTTCTTCGGCTGGTATGTCGGCAAGATGCGGATGATCCCGATCAACCGCGGCAGCCGTTCCAAGGCGCTGAAGCAGGCGCTGGAGGTTGCGCGGGTCCGGATGGCGGAGAACCGCCAGCTGATCATCTATCCCGAGGGCACGCGCCGGGCGCCGGGCGCGGAGCCAGCCTACAAATGGGGCATCGCCGAGATCTACGCCACGCTCGGCGTGCCGGTGGTGCCGGTGGCCCACGTCGCCGGCCTGTACTGGCCCCGGCGCAAGTTCATGCGCTATCCGGGCGTCATCCACGCCCGTTTCCTGCCCGCGATCGAGCCGGGACTGGACAAGGAGGCGTTCATGGAGCGGCTGATCGCCGAGACCGAGGCCGCGACCGACGCATTGCTGGTCGAGGCGGCCCGCAGCGACAATCCGCCGCCGATGCCGCCGACGGCGGCCGCGCGGCTCAGGGCGCTGGGCGTGGAGGCGCCGGCGGGCTGAGGCGCGCGGCGACGCTTTCCAGCCAGCGGTCGCGGATGCCCAGCTCGCGCAGATGGGCGATGGTGTTCAACACGTAGTCCCGGTTGGCGCCGGCCTCTCCGGCCGCGCCGGCGATGGTCGCGGCCATCTCGTCCAGCCCGAGGCAGGCGACATACTGGCCATGGGCGCGGTCGGCGACATAGGAGACCGCCTCGACCGTCGCGCCGGTGTCGACGAGCCGCACCGGCAGGCGCTTTTCGTGATAGACGCGGTTCATCATCTCGCGCGCGCGCAGATAGGCCATCACCTCCTCGGTGCGCGAGCCGCAGACGCGGAAGGCCATGCCGAGGCAGGAGCCGCCATGTTCGAGGCCGAGCACGAGGCCGGGCCGCTCGGGCGTGCCGCGATAGACGTGGGAGCGGATGCAGAGCGAGCGGCGATAGCCGGAAAGGCGCGCCCGATGCGCCTCCAGATAGTCGAAACCCGGCCGCCACATCAGCGAGCCGTAGCCAAACACCCAAAAATCGCCCATATCGCCGAACCAGATTCGCTTTCACCGGAACCTCTTCCGGTGCCGAAAGGGGTAACGAGGCCGGTGCCATGACGTCAAGCAGGCAATCAGGGACGAAATACGGCCGGCGCTTCTTCTGGCTGGCGCTGGCCGTCGTCATCGCCATCGGCGCCTATACCGGCGGCTGGTTCTATGCCGCGCGCGCGCTCGAAGGCGAGGTGAACGGCGCCCTTGCCGCCCTCAACGGCAATGGAAGGCGGGCCAGCTGCGAGGAGCCGCAGGCGCGGGGCTTCCCGTTCCGGCTCGGCCTGTTCTGCCGCTCGGTGATGTATGAGGACGCGCGCCGGGGCGTCTCCTTCCAGGCGCGGGCGCTGCGCTCGGCGGCGCAGATCTACCAGCCGTGGCGCGTCGTCGGCGAGCTGGATGCGCCGGGGCGGCTGGAGGCGCCCGGCTTGCGGGCGCTTGCGCTGGGCTGGGACAGCCTGCGCGCCAGCGTCCGGCTGTCGCGGCCGCTGCCGGAGCGGCTTTCGCTGGAGGCGCGCGGCCTCGAGGCCGGGCGCGACGAGCAGGGCGCGGCGCCGTCGCCGCTCGTCAGGGCGCAGAGCGCCGAGGCGCATCTGCGGCCGGCGGGCGACGATCTCGACCTTGCGCTGCGCTTCGGCGAGGCGAGGCTGGATGCGACGCTGACGCGGGGGGTGACGCTGCCGCCGCTTTCGGGCCTCGCCGACCTCGTGCTCGCCGACGGCGCGCTGCCCGGCGGGCTGGAGGGGAACCTGCGCGGCCGCTCGGGCACGATCCGCACCCTGACCGTCTCGGCCGAGGGCGGGGCGGGCGTCACGGTTTCCGGCCCGGTCTCGGTCGACGATGCCGGGCTCGTCGATGCCGAGCTTCAGCTCGTGGTGCGCGAGCCGATGGAACTGGCGAAGATACTCGGCGATCTCGCCCCGCAGGCGCGGCGCGAGATCGAGCTGGCGCTGTCGTCCATCGCCAGCATGGGCGGCAGCCCCGGCCTGCCGCTGCGCATCGTCAAGGGCGAGGCGCGGCTGGGCTTCATCCCGCTCGGCAACCTGCCGCCGCTTTAGAGCCTGCCTATTTCGTCTCGGCCTTGCCCGTGGCGGCGATGCGGCCGAAATCGGGGGCGTCGGTTTCCTGGCCGGCCTCGATGATCGAGCGGCGCACCGCGCGGGTGCGGCTGAACAGGTCGAACAGCTTGTCACCGTCGCCCCAGCGGATCGCGCGTTGCAGCGCCGACAGGTCCTCGGAGAACCGCGCCAGCATTTCGAGGATCGCGTCCTTGTTGTGCAGGCACACGTCGCGCCACATGGTCGGGTCGGAGGCGGCGAGGCGGGTGAAGTCGCGGAAGCCCGAGGCGGAATATTTGATGACCTCGGACTTGGTCACGGTCTGGAGGTCGTCGGCGGTGCCGACGATGTTGTAGGCGATGATGTGCGGCAGATGCG
>DAOMOI010000390.1:0-2501 GCA_035444225.1 Aquamicrobium sp.
CTCGCCAGCGCCCGCGCCCAGAAGCGCGAGCGCGAGGCGACGCTGGCGCTGAACCGCCAGACGTTGGAGCGCTACCGCCAGATGGTGGAGCGCCGCGCCGTGCCGCAGGCCGAGTACGACAACGCCGCCGCCGCCGTCGCCGTCACCGCGGCCCAGATCGAGGCGCTCGATGCCCAGATCGCGCAAAGCGAGGTCGGCATCCGCACCGCTCAGGCCAATCTCGACTATACCCGCATCACCGCGCCGATCGACGGCACGGTGCTGGCGATCGTCAGCCAGGAGGGGCAGACCGTCAACGCCAACCAGTCGGCGCCCACCATCGTCATCCTCGGCCAGCTCGACACCATGACCGTGCGCGCGGAGATCTCCGAGGCCGACATCGTCAATGTGCGCGAGGGGCAGGATCTGTGGTTCACCATCCTCGGCGAGCCGGAGAACCGCTACGAGGCGGTGCTGCAATCCATCGAGCCGGCGCCCGAATCCATCCGCTCCGACAGCGCCATCCAGACCACTTCCGCCTCGGCGTCATCCTCCTCGACCACCGGCGCGATCTACTACAACGGCCTGTTCGACGTGCCGAACCCGGACGGGCGGCTGCGCACCTACATGACCGCGCAGGTCAACATCGTGCTCGGCCGCGCCCGCGACGCGCTGACCATCCCCGCCGCCGCGCTGGGCGCGCGCGACGCCGAGGGGCTCTACAGCGTGCGCGTGCTCGAAGGCGAGGACCGCATCGCCCGGCGCAAGGTCAGGATAGGGTTGAACGACAAGGTGACGGCGCAGGTGCTGGAAGGGCTGGCCGAAGGCGAGGTCGTCGTCACCGGCCAGGCCGCCGCCGGGCAGGCTTCCGGCTCCGGCCCGGGCGGCCGCCGCTTCCGCGGGCCGATGGGCTTCTGACCATGGCGTCTCCCGAGGTCCCGCCGCTGATCGTCCTTCGGGACATAAGGCGCGAATATCCTTCCGGCGAAGGCACCATCGCCGTGCTCAAGGATGTCGACCTGACCATCGAGGCCGGCGAGATGGTGGCCATCGTCGGCGCGTCCGGCTCCGGCAAGTCGACGCTGATGAACATCCTCGGCTGCCTCGACCGGCCCACCGCCGGCAGCTACCGCATCGACGGCCGCGAGACGGCGGAGCTCGACGCCGACGCGCTCGCCGCGCTCCGGCGCGAACGCTTCGGCTTCATCTTCCAGCGCTACAACCTGCTCGGCGAGCTGACCGCGCTCGCCAATGTCGAGATCCCGGCGGTCTATGCCGGCAGCACGCCGGCGACGCGGCGCGAGCGCGCCGCAGCCCTTCTCGGCCGGCTCGGCATGGAAGATCGCACCCACCACCGCCCCGGCCAGCTTTCCGGCGGCCAGCAGCAGCGCGTCTCCATCGCCCGCGCCCTGATGAACGACGCGCAGGTGATCCTCGCCGACGAGCCGACCGGCGCGCTCGACAGCCGCAGCGGCGAGGAGGTGCTGCGCATCCTCGACGAGTTGCACGCCGAAGGCCGCACCGTCGTCATCGTCACCCACGACGCCGGGATCGCCGCGCGCGCCGAGCGCATCATCGAGATCAGCGACGGCGTCATCGTCTCCGACCGCAGGACCGGGGACGACATGTCGGCGGCGCCGGCGATCGAGAAGGAGGCCACGCCCCGCGCCGGCCGGGGCTTCCTCGCCGGCTTCGCCAACCGCTTTCGCGAATCCTTCCGCATGGCGCTGGTCGCCATGGCCGCGCACCGGCTGCGCACCTTCCTGACCATGCTCGGCATCGTCATCGGCATCGCCTCGGTCGTCTCCGTCGTCGCGCTCGGCGAGGGCTCGAGCCAGCGGGTGCTGGCCAACATCTCCAGCCTCGGCACCAACACGCTCCAGATCTTCGCCGGCACCAGCTTCGGCGACACGCGCTCGGGCCGCATCACCACGCTGGTCGTCGCCGACGCCGAGGCGCTGGCGCGCCAGCCCTACGTCGCCGCCGTCACGCCGACGGTGCAGACCTCCGACACCGCGCGCTTCGGCGCCGTCGAGGCCAATGCGCAGGTCACGGGCGTCGGCGAGCAGTATTTCGACGCCACCGGCATGACGCTGCTCGACGGCCGGCTGTTCGACGCCCGCGCCGTGCGGACGATGGCGCAGGAGGCGGTGATCGACGAGAACACGCGCGATGCGCTGTTTCCCGACTTCGCCGCCGGCCCGATCGGCCAGACCGTGCTGGTCGGCACGGTGCCGCTGCGCGTCGCCGGCGTCGTCCGCGCATCCCAGGGCGGGCCGGGCGGCGGCCAGAACCTTTCCATCTACGCGCCCTACACCACGGTGCAGGCGCGCTTCCTCGGCTCGATGTCGCTGCGCTCGATCACGGTCAAGGTCGACGACACGGTCGATACCGCGCTGGCCGAACAGGCGGTCACCGACTTCCTGACGCGGCGCCACGGGGTCAAGGACTTCTTCATCGTCAACACCGACGACATCCGCCAGACCATCACCGCCACCACCCAGACCATGCGGCTGCTGATC
>DAOMOI010000391.1:0-2485 GCA_035444225.1 Aquamicrobium sp.
CAAAGCCTACTTCGCCAAATGCGAGGAAAAGCTCGGCATGGTGCCGAACGTGCTGCTTTCCTACGCCTTCGACGAGAAGAAGCTGCGCGCCTTCTCCGACATGTACAACGAGCTGATGCTGGGCGATTCGGGCCTGTCCAAGCTCGAGCGCGAGATGATCGCGGTAGCGGTCTCGTCGGTGAACAAATGCTATTATTGCCTCACCGCCCACGGCGCGGCCGTGCGCCAGCTTTCCGGCAACCCGGCGCTGGGCGAGCAGATGGTGATGAACTACCGCGCCGCCGCGCTCTCGCACCGGCAGAAGGTGATGCTCGACTTCGCCGTCAAGCTGACCGAGCGGCCGGACACGATCGAGGAGAAGGATCGCGAGGCGCTGCGCGAGGCCGGCTTCACCGACCGCGACATCTGGGACATTTCGGCCGCCGCGTCGTTCTACAACATGTCGAACCGCATGGCCGCGGCCGTCGACATGCGGCCCAACCCGCAATACCACGCC
Organism: Aquamicrobium sp.; assembly: GCA_035444225.1. GTDB lineage: Bacteria > Pseudomonadota > Alphaproteobacteria > Rhizobiales > Rhizobiaceae > Aerobium. Next base: position 497 of record DAOMOI010000391.1, read on the forward strand.
ATGGCGCGCTGAGGACGCCTCAGCGCGACGACAGCGCGAGCCTCAAGCCCAGCAGCGCGAAGGCGGCGGCGAAGGTGCGGCGCAGCCAGGCCATGGCGACGCGGCTCGACAGGACGCGGCCGCGCACCTGCGCGGCAAGCAGCCCGTAGACGACGAAGACCGCGAAGGTCATCGCCATGAAGACGAGGCCGAGCCGGACCATCGCCGCGGTCGGGCTCGCTTCGCCGAGCGGCACGAATTGCGGCAGGAAGGCGAGGAAGAAGATCGACAGCTTCGGGTTGAGGATGTTGAGCAGGATGCCGCGCCGCACGATCGCCGCGTGCGACAGGCGCTCCTTCTGCGGCTCGGCGCTCAGGAGTCCTTTCTCCTTCAGCGTGCCCCACGCCATCCACAGGAGATAGGCGACCCCGGCGAACTTGACGATCTGGAACAGCACCGCGCTGGTGTGCATCAGCGCGGCGAGGCCGAGGATAGCGGCTGCCATATGCGGCACGATGCCGAGCGTGCAGCCGAAGGCCGCCGACACCGAGGCCGCGCCGCCGCGCCCGAGCGCCACGGCCAGCGTGTAGATCACCCCGGTGCCGGGCGAGGCGACGACGATCAGCGCGGTGAGCAGGAAGGCGGGATCCATGGGGCGTCTCCTCTTGAAGCCCGCATCATCCCGCCGCCGCGGCCGCTGTCAATCCGGCTCGGCCGCCCGCGTCAGAGATAGCGGCCACCGCGCTGGAGAACCTCGATCTCGTAGCCGTCCGGATCGGCGATGAAGAAGAAACGGGCGATGACCTCGCCGCCCGGCGCGAAATCGACCAGCTTGCGCGGGGCGAGGCCGGCCGCCGTCATCCGCGCATGCTCGGCATCGACGTCCTCGACCGACACGGCGAGATGCCCATAGCCGTCGCCACGATCATAAGGCTCCTCGCGGCCCTTGTTGATCGTCAGCTCCAGCTCGAAGCCGGTCTCGGCGTTCGACAGGTAGACGAGGGTGAAGGTCTCGAAATCCAGCCGCTGCGCCACCTTCAGCCCGAACGCCTGATCGTAGAACGCCAGCGACCGCGCCTCGTCGAGCACGCGGATCATCGAATGGATCATCCTGGCCATCGGATCACCTCCTTTGCCTATGCCTGACATGAAAACGGCGACCCCGAGGCCGCCGTCAAGTTCAAATCGGCCGCAGGCCGCGCCCGCGACTGCGGGCCGCCGGTCGTCCGGCGCGCCCGCGCAGGGCCAGCGGCCGGCAGGCGGCGGTGCGGCCCGTGAGCGAAAATCACGCCGCGCCGGCGGTGCGGCTCTTTTCGAAGCGCTTGCGCTCGTGGGTGTCGAGATAGAGCTTGCGCAGCCGGATCGACTTCGGCGTCACCTCGACCAGCTCGTCGTCCTGGATCCAGGCCAGCGCGCGCTCCAGCGTCATGCGGATCGGCGGGGTGAGCTTGACCGCCTCGTCCTTGCCGGCGGCGCGGATGTTGGTCAGCTTCTTGCCCTTGAGCACGTTGACCTCGAGGTCGTTGTCGCGGGAGTGGATGCCGATGATCATGCCGGCATAGACCTTGACGCCCGGGTCGATGACCATCGGGCCGCGATCCTCGAGGTTCCACAGCGCGTAGGCCACCGCCTCGCCCGCCTCGTTGGCGATCAGCACGCCGTTGATGCGGCCGGGCAGCTCGCCCTTGTAGGGCTGGTATTCGTGGAACAGCCGGTTCATCACCGCCGTGCCGCGCGTGTCGGTCAGAAGCTCCGACTGGTAGCCGATCAGGCCGCGCGTCGGCGCGTGGAAGACGAGGCGCTGGCGCTCGCCGCCCGAGGGGCGCAGCTCGACCATGTCGGCCTTGCGCTCGCTCATCTTCTGGACGACGATTCCGGCATGCTCCTCGTCGACGTCGATGACGACCTCCTCGACCGGCTCCAGCAGCTGGCCGTCGGCGTCCTTGTGCATGACCACGCGCGGCCGCGACACGGCGAGCTCGAAGCCCTCGCGGCGCATGGTCTCGATCA
>DAOMOI010000392.1:0-2459 GCA_035444225.1 Aquamicrobium sp.
CTTGAGCACCACCGCGCCGGCGCCGTCGCCGAACAGCACGCAGGTGGTGCGGTCGCTCCAGTCGAGGATGCGCGAGAAGGTCTCCGCCCCGATGACGAGGACCCGCCGGGCGAGGCCGGAGCGGATGTGCGAATCGGCGGCCGTGACCGCATAGACGAAGCCCGAGCACACCGCCTGCATGTCGAAGGCGAAGCCGTGGCGCATGCCCAGCCGCTCCTGGATCTCGACGGCGGTGGCGGGAAAGGTGTTGTTGGGGGTCGAGGTCGCCAGCACGATCATGTCGATGTCGGCCGGCGTCAGCCCGGCATTGTCGAGCGCCGCGCGCGCCGCCGCCTCGCCGAGCGAGGCGGTGGTCTCGTCTTCGCCGGCGATGTGGCGCTGGCGGATGCCGGTGCGCTGGACGATCCACTCGTCGGAGGTGTCGACCAGACTCTCGAACTCGGCATTTTTCATGACGCGGCGCGGCAAGGCCGTGCCGACGCCGCGCACGACGGAACGCATCATTGCTCTTGCCCCCCCTCCTCGTCGGAAGCGTCGCTCACGGCGGCGACGCGCTTTCCCGGCCTGCCGCCGTGGAAAGCCTCCAGCTCGCTGCGGATGCCGTCCATCAGCCGGCTGCGGGCCATGTCGTAGCCCAGCTCGACGGCCGCCGCGAAGCCTTCGGCGTCGGCGCCGCCATGGCTCTTGACGACGATGCCGTTCAGCCCGAGGAACACGCCGCCATTGGCGCGGCGCACGTCCATCTTCTCGCGCAGCGTGTTGAAGGCGTCGCGCGCCAGCACGTAGCCCAGCCGGGTCATGAAGGAACGGCCCATGGCCGCGCGCAGATATTCGCCGATCTGCCGGGCCGTGCCCTCGGCGGTCTTCAGCGCGATGTTGCCGGCGAAGCCCTCCGTCACCACGACGTCGACCGCGCCGCGGCCGATGTCGTCGCCCTCGACGAAGCCGCGATAGTCCATCGACCGGATCCCGGCCTCGCGCAGCAGCCGGCCGGCTTCCTTGACCTCTTCCTGGCCCTTGACCTCCTCGACGCCGACATTGAGCAGGCCGACGGAGGGGCGCTCGATGCCGAAGATGGCGCGCGCCATGGCCGAGCCGAGGATGGCGAAGTCGATCAGCTGGTGGGCGTCGGCGCCGATGGTGGCGCCGACATCGAGGACGATGCTCTCGCCCCTGAGCGTCGGCCAGATGGCGGCGATGGCCGGGCGCTCGATCGAGGCCATGGTGCGCAGGCAGAATTTCGACATCGCCATCAGCGCGCCGGTGTTGCCGGCCGAGACGCAGACATCGGCATCGCCGGTCTTGACCGCCTCGATCGCCTTCCACATCGACGACTTCCAGCGGCCCTGGCGCAGCGCCTGGCTCGGCTTGTCGTCCATGCGCACCGACACGTCGCAATGGACGAATTGCGAGGCGGCGGCGACGCGGGGGAGCTTGTCGAGCACCGGGCGCACGCGCTCGTCGCGGCCGAACAGGACGAAGCGCACGTCGGGACGGCGCTCGGCGACCTTGTCGAGGCCGGCAAGGACGGTCTCCGGTCCGTGGTCTCCACCCATTGCGTCGATGGCGATGCGTATCAAGAGGCAGTCATTTCTTCTGATTCCCGGCGGGCGAGGCCCGGCGGGGCGGGGATGAGGTCGGGGCGAAAATAGCGGTTTTACCGTACCGCACAACCGGATTCAAAGGCTGGTCCAGCGAATTCAGAGCTTCTTCCTCAGTTCGGCGAGCTTGTCGTGAAGCGGCCCGCGCCTTTCCTCATCCTCGCCGGCGCCGGGGAGCGCAACCCCCGCCTTGCGCGGATAGGGGTCGATGCCGAGCGCGAAGAATTCCTCGGCCAGCTGGCCGACATCGACGGTGTCGCCGGAAAAGGTCTCGGGCCCGTCCTCGCCCTCGGCGTCGAGCAGGATCTCGCCCTCGGCCGAATAGGTCGGCACGGCGAGGCGCGAGCCTTCGGGCAGGAAGGTGGCCGCCACCGCCTCGTCGACACGGGCCGGAACCGGCTCCAGCGTGACGACGCATTGCTGGACGATGTCGGCCTCGACGCGGCCGGTGACGCGCACGCCGCCGCGCTTCCAGGCGGTGACGTCGAGGGCGGCAACGAGCCGCTCCACGCCTTGCAGCCCGTGCAGGCGGGCGAGCGCGGCGCGCTGCGCCTCGTCGGCGTCGATGGTAACGGCCATGCCGGTTCTCGGCAGACGCGCGACATGGACGGGAAAGGAGATCGGGCTCGCGGACGGGGTCGCGTCGTCGGTCATGGCTTCGCCTCCTCCTCGCCGGCCGCGGCAAAGGCGATGCGCCCGGCCAGCAGCGCCTCGTCGTCCTGCGCGGCGAGCGCGGCATGGACATCGCGCGCATAGGCGGCAAGCGCCGCGCCATGGGTCCAGCCCGGCTGCTGCGGCACGACGTTTCGCGCCAGCGCGGCGGCGAGGGCCTCCGTGTCGCCCGCCACCAGCGCCTTG
>DAOMOI010000393.1:0-2457 GCA_035444225.1 Aquamicrobium sp.
ACGCGCTTTTCCCGCTCCGCCAGCGCGCTGGCCGGTGAGGGAACGGCGATGGAGCGCGACCACGATTTCTCCTCGCGCCTGCATTTTTCCGATCTCGACCCGGTCGATTCCATCGGCCGCAAGGCCGGCGAGCGCGCCGTCGCCCGGCTGGGCGCACGCAAGGCGAGAACCGGCCCGGTCACGGTCGTGCTCGACCCGCGCGTGGCGCGCTCCATCGCCGGCCACCTCGCCGGCGCGATCAATGGCGCTTCCGTCGCCCGCAGGACCAGCTTTCTGCGCGACCGCATGGGAACGCGCATCGCTTCCGCCGCCATCACCGTCACCGACGAGCCGCTGAAGCGGCGCGGCCAGTCTTCGCGCCCCTTCGACGGCGAGGGGGTAGCCGGACAAAAGCTCACCATGGTCGATCGCGGCGTGCTCGACCACTGGTTCCTGTCCACCTCCGCCGCCAGCGAGCTGGGGCTCGCGACCAACGGGCGCGGCGTGCGCTCGGCCTCCTCGGTCGTGCCTTCTTCCACCAACCTCGCCATCGAACCGGGAGAAGAGAGCGCCGCGGCGCTGATCGGCGCGCTGCAATCGGGCTTCTACGTCACCGAGGTGTTCGGCCAGGGCGTCGACATGGTGACGGGCGACTATTCGCGCGGGGCCTCGGGCTTCTGGATCGACAAGGGCGAGCTTGCCTATCCGGTCTCGGAGGTCACCATCGCCGGCAATTTGAAGGACATGTTCATGGCCATGGTGCCGGCGAGCGACCTCGACCGGAATTTCGGCACGGCCGCGCCGACGCTGCTGATCGAGGGGATGACCCTTGCCGGCGCGTGAGATGATGGCGGGAGACGAGGCGAGCGCCGATCTCGCGCTGATTCGCGACGCCGCGCGCGAGGCCGGCACTATTGCCATGCGCCATTTCCGCAACGACCCCGACGTGTGGATGAAGAACGGCACCTCGCCGGTCAGCGCCGCCGACATCGCCGTCGACACCTTCCTGCGCGAGACGCTGATCGGGGCGCGGCCCGATTATGGCTGGCTGTCGGAGGAGACCGCCGACAATCCGGCACGGCTCAGCCGCCGCCGCACCTTCGTTGTCGACCCCATCGACGGCACCCGCGCCTTCATCGACGGCCGCGACACATGGTGCGTGTCGATCGCCGTGGTCGAGGCCGGCAGCCCGCTGGCCGGCGTGCTCGAATGCCCGGCGCTCGGCGAGTTCTACGAGGCGGCGCAAGGCGGGCCGGCGCTGCTCAACGGCGCCGAGCTGAGGATCGCCGCCGCATCTTCTTCCGCCGCCGGCCCCCCAATCGCCGGCCCGAAAGTCGCCGGCCCCGACGCCATGCTGAAGCGCGCGCCGTCGTGGGTTCGCGGCGGCCCCCACATCCCCTATATCCCGTCGCTCGCCTACCGCATCGCCATGGTCGCCGGCGGCGCGCTCGACGCCACCTTCGTCAAGCCAAACGCGCACGACTGGGACCTCGCAGCCGCCGACCTGATCCTGCGCCGCGCCGGCGGCCGGCTGGTCGAGCGCGACGGCGCGGCCCCCGCCTATGCCGGCGCAGACCCGCGCCACGGCGCGCTGGCCGCCGGCAGCGGCGCGCTTCTCGACGCCATGGCGCGGGTGATCGCCGGCCTCGACGACGGCGGCGGCACGACCTCTTCACGCGACGGTTTCAAATCGTGACGAATTCCTCTAGAGGAGGAACCGTCGCGCCCGGCCCCGGCCCGCGGCGCCGCAACAGCATCGAACAGGCGACCGGACATGCCCGAAACCGAAAAGAAGCAGCTGCTGCACCTCGTGTTCGGCGGCGAACTGAAAGCACTCGACGGAACCGAATTCAGGAATCTGGACGAGCTCGACATCGTCGGGATCTTCCCCGACTACAAATCCGCCGAACTTGCGTGGAAAGCAAAGGCCCAGGCGACGGTGGACAACGCGCATATGCGCTATTTCATTGCCCACCTGCATCGCCTGCTCGAGCCCGACGCCAGCTAGACGCCGGCGCCGCCATGGATCAGGAGGCCGTCTCGACCTTGCCCGACACGCGCGCACGCCCCGCCCGGCCGCGGCCGCTCAAGCGCCTGTGGAAAAGGCTGCGCGGCCCGCTGGCCCGCTCGCGCGCGGCGCGGGCGGCGCTGGTCTTCCTCTTTGCCGGGGCGATCAGGTTCGTCTACCGCGCCAACCGGCCGGCCGCGGGCTCCGACGACATCGACGGCGCGCTGGCGGCCCACACCCCCGCCATCGCCGCCTTCTGGCACGGCCAGCACATCCTGGCGCCGGCAGCCAACCCGCGCGGCCACAGGATGGTGGCGCTGTTCTCGCGCAGCGCCGACGCCGAACTCAACGCCCGCGTGGCCGAGCGCCTCGGCTTCGGCGTGATCCGGGGCTCGGGCGGGCGCGAGGGCGCGCAGAACGCGGAAAAGGGCGGCGCGCGGGCGCTGATCGCGCTCAAGAAGACGCTCGAC
>DAOMOI010000394.1:0-2454 GCA_035444225.1 Aquamicrobium sp.
CTACGCGGCAAGATCCTCAATGTCGAGCGCGCGCGCTTCGACCGGATGCTGTCGTCCGACATGATCGGCACGCTGATCACGGCGCTCGGCACCGGCATCGGCAAGGACGAGTTCAACGCCGACAAGCTGCGCTATCACAAGATCATCATCATGACCGACGCCGACGTCGACGGCGCCCATATCCGCACGCTGCTGCTCACCTTCTTCTTCCGCCAGATGCCGGAGCTGATCGAGCGCGGCCACCTCTACATAGCCCAGCCGCCGCTCTACAAGGTGACGCGCGGCAAGAGCGCGCAATACATCAAGGACGAGCGCTCCTTCGAGGAGTTCCTGATCGAATCCGGGCTGGAGGACGCCTCGCTGACCCTCGGCGACGGCGAGGGACGGACGGGCGCGGACCTGCGCGCCGTGGTCGACGACGCGCTTGCCGTGCGGACGCTGATGAACGGCCTGCACACGCGCTATTCGCGCACCGTGGTCGAGCAGGCGGCGATCGCCGGCGCGCTCAACCCCGAAATCCTGGCCGAGCCCGGCCGCGCGTCCGAGGCCGCCGCCTATGTCGCGCGGCGTCTCGACGCGATCTCCGAGGAGACGGAGCGCGGCTGGGAAGGCCGCGCCAACCCGTCGAACGACGGCGTCGGCGGCCTCGTCTTCGAGCGCACCGTGCGCGGCGTGCGCGAGGCGGTGGTGCTCGACGCGGCCCTGATCGGCTCGGCCGACGCGCGCGCGCTCGACCGCTACGCGCCGCGCCTGCAGGAGATTTACGGCCAGCAGCCTCGCCTGCGCCGGCGCGAGGCCGATGTGTCGCTGTCCGGGCCGACGGCGTTGCTCGACGCCATCTTCGCCGCGGGCAGGAAGGGCCTGACCATGCAACGCTACAAGGGGTTGGGCGAGATGAATGCGGAGCAGCTGTGGGAGACGACGCTCGACCCCGACGTGCGCTCGCTGCTTCAGGTCAAGGTCACGGACGCCACCGACGCCGACTCGCTCTTCGCCCGACTGATGGGCGACGAGGTCGAGCCGCGGCGCGACTTCATCCAGGAAAACGCGCTCTCCGTCGCCAATCTAGATATCTGAGACTGGCGCCGGGGAAGCGGCGCAATCGCATATGGCAGCGGCTTCGCTTGCGTCATCCCGGCCGACCGAGCTTGCGAGGGAGAGCCGGGACCCATTGAGCAGCACGGCCGGGTCCAAGGCTTGTCTTGTGCAGGATTGAAGTGCGCCAGGGCGAGAGCCGGGCCATGCCCAGCGATTCCCGACCAATGGGTCCCGGCTCGGCGGCCGCTTCGCGCCCTTGTCCGGGATGACGGTTGGGACGGTGCCTCAGCGCACGGCGATCAGGGATTTCGGCAGGCCGAGCACCCGCTCGCGCTCGATGGTCGAATCCGGGAACAGCGCCTTCATCGCCCGCAGGTTCACCAGCCGCGCGTCCTCGAGGATCATCAGCGCCTCGTCGATATTGTTGGCGCGCGGGTAGAAGCCGCAGGCGCGGGCGCGCACGATCGTCGTCTGCCACGGCACCGGCAGCCAATGGATGACCGGCATGCGGAAATGCGGCTCGATCGGGCACCAGTAGTCCGGCGTCTGGATGAAGTGATGCGGGGCCAGCCGCCGCACTTCCGCCGCCATGCGCTTCTGGTCCGACCAGCGCCCGACATGCTCGATCACCGAATTGGAATAGACGAGGTCGAAGCTGTTGTCGGCGAATTCCGGCATGGCGCAGGCATTGCCGGCAACGCTGGTGAAGCGCGGGTCGGTCGTCTCCTCCGCCTCGAGATTGACCAGGGTGACGCGAATGTCGCGGTCGCCGTAGAGGTCGGCCATCGCCGACCAATGCTCCATCCGCCCGCCGGAATCGAGGATCAGGCATTGCCCCTTGCGGGCGATGATGTCGTCGACGTTGCCCAGGAAGCGCGCGAAGCGCTTTACCCGAAAGCGGTTGCGGTATACGTCGTCCGCCGAAGTGCCGAGGAACAAGAGAATATATCCAAAGTTGATTGCACGGCTTGCCGTTTAGCCGATTTTCGGCGAGATGGATATCGGCCGGTCGGGAAAATCGCCGGCACGCTTAATTTTGCGCAACCGTCACGCTTCTTTCTCTTTCGAAATAAACCCGCGCCCCTCCCGTTTCGCGTCCGCCACGGCCCCGATGGAACAGAAAACAACCCAGACACGCGACATATTGGGGGTTCCGGTCGTCGCCGCGACGGTGGACGAGGCGTTCGCCGTCCTTGACGACGCCCTGTCCGCCGACGGGCCGGTGCTGGTTGCGTTCCTCAACGCCCACAACTCCAACCTCGCCGCCGGCAATGCCGACTTCGCCGCCGCGATGCGCGCGGCGCTGGTGCTGAACGACGGCGTCGGTGTGGACATCGCCTCGCGGCTGCTCCACGGCCGCTCCTTTCCGGCCAATCTCAACGGCACCGATTTCGTCCCCGCCTATCTCGCCGCGAC
>DAOMOI010000395.1:0-1174 GCA_035444225.1 Aquamicrobium sp.
GGCCCCGTCCATCACTTCCCGCAGCTCGCCGATCTCTTCCTCGATCTTGTCGAGGATGGGGCGCGCCTCCTGCCAGTCGAAACCGACGCGCGCCGCCTTCTGTTGCAGCTTGAGCGCGCGCGTCAGCGCCGGGTGCGCGGGAGGGATACCGTCGAGGAAGCCCTTGCCGTGGTCTTCCGCGTCGAGCCCGCGCGCCAGCCGCGCCGCGCGCCGCTCGGCCTTTTCCTCGGCCTTGATCCTGTCCCACATGCCTTTCGCCATGCCGGCCGAGCGCGCCGCCTCGTCGCCGAAGACGTGCGGATGACGGCGGATCATCTTTTTCGTGATCGCCTCGACCACATCGGGAAAGGCGAACTCGCCTTCTTCCTCGGCCATGCGGGCGTGGAACACGACCTGAAGCAGAAGATCGCCCAGTTCCTCGCGCAGATCGTCCATGTCGCCGCGCTCGATGGCGTCGGCGACCTCATAGGCTTCCTCGATCGTGTAGGGGACGATGGTGGAGAAATCCTGCTCCACGTCCCACGGGCAGCCGGTCTCGGGCTGGCGCAGCGCCGCCATGATCTCGATCAGCCGCGAAATGTCCTTGGAAGGCGTCATGAAAAAACCTCTCGGGGAAGACGCCCCGAGAGGTAGAACGCGGCAGGGACGATGTCCACTCGTCTTCAGAAGAAGGCTTGAATGCCCGTCTGCGCCCGGCCGAGGATCAGCGCGTGCACGTCGTGCGTGCCCTCATAGGTGTTGACGGTCTCCAGGTTCTGCGCGTGGCGCATCACGTGGTATTCGACCTGGATGCCGTTGCCGCCGTGCATGTCGCGGGCCTGGCGGGCGATGTCGAGCGCCTTGCCGCAATTGTTGCGCTTGACGATGCTGATCATCTCCGGCGCGAAGCTGCCCTCGTCGATCAGCCGGCCGACGCGCAGGGAGCCCTGAAGGCCGAGCGCGATCTCGGTCTGCATGTCGGCGAGCTTCTTCTGGTAGAGCTGGGTGGCGGCGAGGGGCCTGTTGAACTGCTTGCGGTCGAGCCCGTACTGGCGGGCGCGGAACCAGCAATCCTCGGCCGCGCCCATCGCGCCCCACGAAATGCCGTAGCGTGCGCGGTTGAGGCAGCCGAACGGTCCTTTCAGCCCCGAGACGTTGGGCAGCAGCGCATCCTCGCCGACCTCGACATTGTCCA
>DAOMOI010000395.1:1200-2429 GCA_035444225.1 Aquamicrobium sp.
CAGGCCCTTCATGCCCTTTTCCAGCACGAAGCCGCGGATCTGGTTGTCGTGTGCCGCCGATTTCGCCCACACCACGAATACGTCGGCGATCGGCGCGTTGGAGATCCACATCTTCGAGCCGTTGAGGCGATAGCCGCCCCCGGTCTTCTCGGCCCGCGTCTTCATGCCGCCCGGATCGGAGCCGGCATCCGGCTCGGTCAGGCCGAAGCAGCCGATCCACTCGCCCGAAGCGAGCTTCGGCAGGTATTTCTTCCGCTGCTCCTCCGAACCGTAGGCATAGATCGGATGCATGACGAGCGAGGACTGCACGCTCATCATCGAGCGATAGCCCGAGTCGATGCGCTCGACCTCGCGCGCGACCAGCCCGTAGGAGACGTAGCCCGCGCCGGCGCCGCCATATTCCTCCGGCACGGTGACCCCGAGCAGCCCGGCCGCGCCCATCTCGCGGAAGATGCCCGGATCGGTCTTCTCTTCGAGATAGGCTTCCTGCACGCGCGGGGCGAGCTTCTCGGCCGCGAAGGCGGCGGCGGAGTCGCGGATCAGCCGCTCATCCTCGGTCAGCTGATCGTCGAGCAGGAACGGGTCGTTCCAGGAAAAGGGCTTCATGCCTGAATCGGCTCCGGCCATGGCGTGTCCTCCATCATTTCGGCTTTCGCAACCGACCTAACACGCGCCGCGCCCGGCCGCCAGCGAGCAATAATCGCATGGTAATGAGGATTGCTCATGATATATATCCCCTCATGCGTTACGCTTATATCCCCACGATCAACGAGCTTCACGCCTTCTGCGCCTGCGCCCGCACCGGCTCGGCCACGCGCGCCGCGGGCGAGTTGAACCTGACGCAAAGCGCGGTCAGCCGCTCGCTCGGCACGCTGGAGGATCGCCTCGGCGTTCGTCTGTTCCACCGGGTCAAGCAGCGGCTGGTGCTGTCCGAGGCCGGCCGCGCCTTCCGCCGCGAGGCCGACGCCATCCTTGCCGATCTCGGCCAGGCGGCGATGAACGTGATGGCGTTCGGCGGCCATTCCAGGGTGCTGCGCCTCGCCGTCCTGCCCACCTTCGCCAAGATATGGCTGGCGCCGCGGCTGAAGGATTTTCGCGCGCTCGCGCCCGACGTCACCTTCGACATCGTCTCGCGGCTGGAGCCGGTCGATTTCGAGGTCGACCCGTTCGACGCCGCCATCCAGCGCTCCGACATGCTGCCGGCCAATGCCGAGCTGGTGCCGCTGATG
>DAOMOI010000396.1:0-2429 GCA_035444225.1 Aquamicrobium sp.
CCCAGATCGGCGGCCAGACCGGCGACGTCCTCGGCACGGCGCAGCAGGCAGGCGAGATCGCCGTGCTCGTCGTGGCGAGCGCGCTTCTCCTTCCATGACGGACCACGCGATGAACCCCACCACCCTCGACGCCATCCGCGCCCTCGCCGCCTCGCTCCCCGCCGGCAACGAGGAAGCGGCGGCGGAAGCCGCGCGGCGGCAGGACGTGCTGACCAAGCCGCGCGGCAGCCTCGGCCGGCTGGAGGAGCTGGCGCTGTTCCTCGCCCGCTGGCAGGGCCGCGCCCTGCCCCGGCTCGACCGCGTCGAGGTGCTGGTCTTCGCCGGCACGCACGGCATCGCCGCGCGCGGCGTCTCGGCCTATCCGCCGGAAGTGACGGCGCAGATGGTGGCCAACTTCGCCGCCGGCGGCGCGGCCATCAACCAGCTTGCCCGGCAGGCGGGCGCGGCGCTCAAGGTGATCCCGCTTTCCCTCGACCGGCCGACCGCCGATTTCACGCAGGAACCCGCGATGGACGAGCGAGCCTTCCTCGCCGCCGTCAACGCCGGCATGGATGCGGTCGATGCCGAGGCCGACCTCGTCTGCCTCGGCGAGATGGGCATCGCCAACACCACCGCCGCCGCTGCGCTCGCGGCAGCGTTGTTCGGCGGCGACGGCGCCGGCTGGGTCGGGCGCGGCACCGGGGTGGACGACGCCGGCCTCGCCCGCAAGGCCGGGACCGTCGATGCCGCGCTCGCCCTTCACGGCGCGGCGCTCGCCGACCCGCTCGATGCCTTGCGCCGCGTCGGCGGGCGCGAGCTGGCCGCGATGTTCGGCGCCGCGCTCGCCGCGCGGCTCCGCTCAATCCCGGTCGTCATCGACGGCTTCGTCGCCAGCGCGGCGGTCGCGCCGCTTGCCCGGCTTCACCCGCAGGGGCTTGCGCATGCGCTCGCCGGCCATGTCTCTGCCGAGGCCGGCCATAGCCGCCTGCTCGGCCATCTCGGCCTCGTCCCGATCCTCGATCTCGGCATGCGGCTCGGCGAGGCCTCGGGCGCCTGCCTCGCGGTCAACGTGCTGCGCGGCGCGCTCGCCTGCCATGAAGGCATGGCCACCTTCGCCGAGGCCGGCGTCGCCGGCGGGTGAATTACAGCCGCTTCTGCCAGAACTCCATCGGCTTGACGGTTTCCTGCGCCGCGCCGACATCGCGCCAGGAAAAGCCGGTCTCCAGCCCGTCGATGCGGGCATAGCCGCGCTTGGTCCAGAACGCATCGAGCGGCACGTAGCCGATGGGACGCGCCGGATGGTCGGCCGGTCGCACGACGGAAGAAAACACGCAGCGCGGGAAGCCGGCCTCGCGCGCCGCCCGTTCCCGCTCCTCGAAGAAGCGCACGCCGACGCCGCGCCCGCGATAGCCCGCTTTCAGCACCGATTCGCCGAAATAGAAGAATTCGGCCGGATCGAGCCCGGCATCCGCGAACGGCGCGGCGAATTCGTCGAAATGGTCGGAAAGCGGCGATGCGGTCGCCGCGCCGACCAGCCTGCCCCCGTCGAGCGCGCCGATCACCACCGCGCCGGGCGAGGCCATGTAGGTGGCGAGATAGCGCCGCTCATAGTCGAAATCCCCCTCGTAGAGATAGGGGAAGTCGCGGAACACCTCGATGCGCAGCCGCGCCAGATCGTCGAAGGCGTCTTGCGCTTCCTCGCGCGAAAGCCGCCTCACTTCGACCACGAGACTCAACCTTTAGCGACCTGCGCCGTCCAGTCGGCGAGGTTGTAATAGGTGGTGACGCGCGAGATCAGGCCGTCATCGACCTCGAAGAAGATGCCGGCCGGCAGGGCGTAGGTCTGGCCGTTCGCCTCCGGCAGCCCCTCGGCGGTGGCGAGATAGGTGCCGTGGACGGTGAACTCGGCCGCCCCGCGTCCGCCGCCCTGGCCTGCCATCGCCACCACGTCCTCCAGCCGCTCGCGATAGTGGCGGTCCATCATGCCGAGGAACCAGCGGAACTGGTCCTTGCCGATCTGGCGCTCGCCCTCATTGATGTCGTGGGCGACGTCGTCGGCAAGGCAGGCGAGCATGGCGTCGCGGTCGCCGGCGTTGAAGGCGTCGATATAGCGGCGGATCAGCGCAATCGTGTCGGCTTCGCTCATGGTTCTTCCTCAAGCATATGGTCGAAATAGTCTTCCGGCTCGGCCAGGTCGTCCTCGCTCGCCGTCACGCGGCCCCGCACCGAGATGCCGGCCTCGTGCACAGTCTCGCGGCTGCCCGAGACCAGATGATGCCACCAGTAGAGGTCGCGCCCCTCGGCGACAAGCCGGTAGGCGCAGCTTTGCGGCAGCCAGGGAATGGTGCGCACGTTCTGCGGCGTCAGCCGGATGCAGTCGGGCACGCTGGCGAGCCGGTTGGGATAGTCGCGGCAACGGCAGGTCGCGCCGTCGAACAGGCGGCAGCCCA
>DAOMOI010000397.1:0-2395 GCA_035444225.1 Aquamicrobium sp.
TTCATCGCGCCGCTGCTGCTGACGCTCTATTTCGTCACCATGGAGGTGGCGCAGGGCATCGACACCAACAAGAAGGTCAGCCGCCTCGGCGCCATGGTCGCCGACCTCGTCGCCCAGCAGCCGAGCATGACCAACAAGGACGACCTCGACGCGATCATGCGGATCGGCGAGGCGATCCTCCAGCCCTACGGCCGCACCCGCCCGACCATCGAGATCGCCGGTATCGAGCTGGACAAGGACGGGAAGGCGACGGTGGCATGGTCGCGCAAGATGGTCGCCGGCGCCATCGTCGCCGGCCCCGAGGAGGGAGAGACGACCACCGTGCCCGAGGAGGTGGAAACCCCCGAAACCTTTCTCATCCGGGTCTCGGCGCAGCTCGGCTACCAGCCCGTCATCGCCTGGAATGCCGATCAGCGGGCCGGTATCGGCCTTCTCGGCGGCTTCGACAGGATCGCCATGGACGAGGTCTGGCACGTGCGCCCGCGCATGACCAACACGATCACCTGCCCGGATTGCTGAGCGCGGAGACCGCCTCCATCGCCGGCGCATAGTCGGCGGCCGTGACCGCGGCGAAGCCGCCATGGCCGCGCAGGATGCGCCGGCCGGGGTTCGCGCCGCCGCCGGCGACGCCTTCGAGCAGCCTTGCCAGCCGCTCGGCGCGCTCCGGCGCGATGTCGTCGCGCACCGCGTGCGGCCCGTAGCGCAGCAGCGGCGAGCGCCAGACGATGCGGAAGGATGCGGGATCGACCCCGGCAACGCCAAGCCGCGCCAGCGAGCCGCCCGCGTCCTCGCCGTCCTCCGCCCCCGCCGGCACCCAGCCGAAGAAGCCGTCGACCTTGCCCGCCAGGAACAGCGCCTCGGCCTCGGCCGCGCTTCCCGCCTCGACCAGCCGGCCCTCGGCCTGGGCCGCGCGCGCCTGCGGCGAGGCGGCGAGCGGCACCAGCCGCGTCGCCAGGCTGTCGGGCGCGCCGACCGCGAGCCGGCCTGTGCCGTCACCCCTTGCGATCAGCACCGCGCGCAGGCCGACCGTGCCGTCGGCATCGACGGGCGCCGCGACCGGCGAGAGACAGCCGCAGCGCAGCGACGCGGCCGCGAAGGCGGCGGCGCTGTAGACGCCATAGTCGATGCGACCCTCGATCTGCGCCTCGGCGAGCGCGGCATAGCTGCGCGCCGCCATCACCTCGACCGGCAGGCCGAGTGCGGTCGAATAGGCGGACTTCGTCGCGGCGAGGTCGTCGATGGCCGCCTCCTCGCCCGGCAGCGCGACGACGCCGATGCGGAATGCGTCCTGCGCCGCCGCCGGCATCGCCAACGCCAGCGCGGCGGCCGCCGCCATTCCGCGCCCCATTCCGCGCCCCATTCCGCGCATTGCCCGATGTGCCGTCACCCGATGCTCCGCCCCGTGGAGAAAGCCGCTATTCTCGCGCGGTTTGGTTTCCGAATTGCCAAGACGGGCGGCCGCGCCTATCTCTGGACCACAGTTTCACCAAGCCGGATCGCCGATGGCGCGCGCCTTCCTTTTCGTACTCGATTCCTTCGGCATCGGCGGCGCGCCCGACGCGGCCGCCCATGGCGACGAAGGCGCCGACACGTTCGGCCATATCGAGGCGGCCTGCGCGCACGGGCGCGCCGATGCCGCGTCCTTACGCGCCGGGCCGCTCCACGTGCCGCACATGCGCAGCCTCGGCCTCGGCCACGCCGCCGCGCTCGCCAACGGCAGGCCGCTGCCCGCGGCAGAAGTCGCGGGCTTCTTCGGCGCGGCGAGCGAGGTGTCGGGCGGCAAGGACACGCCGTCCGGCCATTGGGAGATCGCCGGCCTGCCGGTCCTCTCCGGCTGGGGTTATTTCCCCGATTCGCGGCCGGCCTTTCCCAAGACCTTCACCGAGGCGCTGATCGCCGAAGGCGGACTGCCCGGCATCCTTGGCGACCGCCACGCCTCCGGCATCGCCATCATCGAGGAACTGGGCGAGGAGCATGTCAGGACCGGCAAGCCGATCTGCTACACCTCCGTCGATTCGGTGATCCAGATCGCCGCGCATGAGGCGCATTTCGGGCTGGAGCGGCTTTACGCGCTGTGCGGCATCGCGCGCCGCCTCGCCGACCCGCTGCGCGTCTGCCGCGTCGTCGCCCGGCCCTTCGTCGGCGAGACGGCGGCGGACTTCACCCGCACGCCCAACCGCAGGGATTTCGCCACGCCGCCGCCCGAGCCGACGCTGCTCGACCGGCTGGAAGGGGAAGGGCGCAAGGTGCTGGCCGTGGGCAAGATCGGCGACATCTTCTCCCATCGCGGCATTTCGAGCCTGCGCAAGGCGAAGGACAACATGGCGATGTTCGACGCCGCGCTGGCCGCGATCGACCAGGCGGGCGAGGGCGAGCTCGTCTTCGCCAATTTCGT
>DAOMOI010000398.1:0-2380 GCA_035444225.1 Aquamicrobium sp.
TAGACGATGGCGTCGAGGCGCGATTCGAGCAGGCCGATGATATGCTCCGGCGTGTCGCCCTTGCGGCGGTTCGCCTCCTCGTAGACCTTGCGGAACTGCTTCTCGGAAATGTCGCCGTAATGGCCCTTCAGCTTCTGCTTGGCGCGCAGCTGGATGCCGAAATCGGACAGCTTGCCCTTGCGGCGCTGGCCGTGCTGGCCGGGACCGTATTCGCGGCGGTTCACCGGGGACTTCGGACGGCCCCAGATGTTCTCGCCCATGCGGCGGTCGATCTTGTACTTTGCGGATTCGCGCTTGCTCATCGCATTCCCTTTTCAATACGTTGCACCCGGATGCTCACGCACCGGATGAAGGAAACGCGCCCTCCTCTGGCCCCGTTGCGGAACCTGACAGGACACCCCACGCACGCTTTGCGAAGATGCCCACGGGACACGTCGAAAAAATCCCGATGCCTCGCGGCACGGGACTGGCGGTTGAATAGTGGAAGCATGTGGCGATGTCAACGCGGCAGGCGCGCCGGTTCGCCCGAGGCTCGTCAGCCGCACCGGGCGGCCTCGATCGCGGCCACGTCGATCTTCTTCATGTCCATCATCGCCGCGAAGGCGCGCCGTGCCTCGTCGCCGCCGGCTGCCATCGCCTCGGTGAGCACGCGCGGCGTGATCTGCCATGAGACGCCCCATCGGTCCTTGCACCAGCCGCACACGCTTTCCTCGCCACCATTGCCGACGATGGCGTTCCAGTAGCGGTCGGTCTCCTCCTGATCGTCGGTGGCGATCTGGAACGAAAACGCCTCGCTATGCCTGAATGCAGGCCCGCCATTGAGACCGATGCAGGGGATGCCGGCGACGATGAACTCGACCGTCAGCACGTCGCCCGCCTTGCCCGAGGGATAGTCGCTCGGCGCGTGGCGCACGGCGGTCACCCTGCTGTCGGGAAAGGTCGCGGCATAGAAACGGGCCGCGGCCTCGGCATCCTTGTCATACCAGACGCAGATCGTGTTCTTTGCGGTTGCCATCGCTGCCTCCTTCTCTTCAGCATGGTCCGGCCCCGCCATGATACGAAACGCGCCGGGCTTCTCTCCGTTCCGGCGGCTTATGCGCCTCCAGCCACTGCCAGCCCGAAACCCTGCATCAGCCGGCAGGCGAGGAAATCCGGCCTGCCCGAGGTGAAGACGGCGAGATCGGGCCGGCCGTCCCGCGTCCCCGCCGCCGCGCCTTCCTTCGCAAGCAGCGACAGCGCCCGGCGCGCGATGGCCTCGGCGGGGTCGAGCCAGTCCACAGGCCACGGCGCGGTCTTGCGCATGCGGTTGGCGAGGAAGGGATAGTGCGTGCAGGCCAGAACGACGATGTCGGTGCGCCGCCCGTCGATCTCGACGAAACAGGGCGCGATCTCGGCCCTGACCGCCTCCTCGTCGACGAAGCCGTCGCGCATATAGGTCTCGGCCAGCCCCGCCAGCCGGTCGGAGCCGACGAGGCGGACATGGCAGCGCCCCGCCCATGTCCCGATCAGGTCGCGGGTATATTGGCGCCTGACCGTGCCGGGCGTCGCCAGCACCGAGACGAGGCCGGAGCGCGTGCGCTCCGCCGCCGGCTTGATCGCCGGCACCGTGCCGACGAAGGGCATGCGCGGATAGGCCGCGCGCAGATCGCCCAGCACCAGCGTCGAGGCCGTGTTGCAGGCGATGACCGCGATCTCGGGATCGTGCGCGAGGAGCAGCCGGCCGAACAGCGCCACGATATGCTCGCGCAGCGCCGGCTCCTCCCACCGCCCATAGGGAAACGCCGCATCGTCGGCGACGTAGACGAAGCGCCGGTCCGGCATCAGCACCCGCGCCTCGCGCAGCACCGTCAGCCCGCCGACGCCGGAATCGAACATCAGGACCGGCCGGCCGCTCATTTCCCGTCCCGTTCCTTCCCGTCCGTTTCCGCGCCGCCCGTTTCCGCCCCGCTTGTATCCGCGATGAAGTCGGCATCTTCCTCCGCGCCATGCGCCAGCGCATCGGCCCGCGCCTTGCGCCGCGGATAGACCGCTCCCCGCGGCTCGCCGGGCGAATAATAGTCGAGCGAGGCGAGAACGCCGCGCAGCACCTTGATCTCGGCATCGGAAAAGCCCGGCCGCGTCAGCACCGCGCGCAGATTGTCGACCATCTTCGGCTTCTTCGTCGCCGGCCGGAAATAGCCGCGCGCGGAAAGCGCCTCCTCGAGATGATCGAGAAAGCCGTGCAGCGCCACCTTCGGCGCCGGCGCCATCTCCGGCCCGCGGAAGGCGGTGTCGGTCTCCTCGGCCAGCCCCGACTTCATCCACTCATAGGACATCAGCAGCACCGCCTGCGCGATGTTGAGCGAGGCGAAGGCGGGGTTGACCGGAAAGGTGACGATCT
>DAOMOI010000399.1:0-2377 GCA_035444225.1 Aquamicrobium sp.
GCCGCTCAATGGGTCCCGGATAGCCTCCGCTTCGCTCCGGCTTCCGGGATGACGGCAGAGATGCTCCGCCATATGCGATAGCCTTGCCGTTTACGGGGAGAGCTGGCGGCAGCCGGATGAGGGGCAGCGCGGTGGCTGACGGTCATGCTTTCAGGCCGGGCGGCGCTTGGCCGGTCGCGTCGCGCTTGAGGTTTTCGAGCACGTGGAGCCGCAGCGCCGAGGACAGGTTGGTCTCGCGCGGGCGGGTCTGGTCGATCTCGCCGACGAGGGCGGCGAGCGCGATGCCGCGCGCCGCGGCGATGCGGGCAAGCTCGTCGTGGAAGGGCCGTTCCAGCGAATAGGAGGTGCGATGGCCGCGGATGGAGACCGACCGCTTGACGATGCCGCTCACGGCGTCTCGTCCCCGGCCTTGGGACCAAGTGGCAGTCGAGGGCGGCGGTGGCCGTCGAGGGCGGCGGCGTCGCGTTCGCGCGCGGCCGCCTCGGCCTGTTTGTCGGCCTTCGTGCGACCGTGGCGGGCGCGGTTCTCCTCGGCCTCGCGTTCCTTGGCGGCGCGCTCCCTGCGCTTGCGCGCCGCGCGCAGGTTGACGAGCTCGCCCATCGCGGCGGCCGGCCTTCTATTTCTTGCGGAAGGAATCGAGCGAGACGACGTCGGCCGACTTGCCCGGCTCGCCGGCTTCGTCTTCACCGGCCTTGTCCGCTCCGACCTTATCCGCTCCGGCGGCCGTCTCCTGCCGGCGCGCGACCGGCGCGGCGACGACCGGCGCCGTATTCTCCGCATCGGCGGGGAGGGCGTCCTCGTCCTGCGCCGGCGGCTTGACGTCGAACTCCAGCTCGAAATTCACCGAGGGGTCATAGAAGCCGCGCACGGCGGCGAAGGGAATTTCCAGCTTCTCGGGGATGTCGGCGAAGGACAGGCCGACCTCGAAGCCGGTATCCGTGACCTTCAGGTCCCAGTACTGGAACTGGAGCACGATGGTCATCTGCTCGGGATAGCGCTCGCGCAGGCGCGTCGATATGCGCACGCCCGGGGCGCCCGTGAGGAAGGTGATGAAGAAATGATGGTTGCCGGGCAGGCCGGTGCGCGCGACCTCGCCCAGCACCTTGCGCATCACCCCGCGCAGCGCGTCCTGGGCCAGAATGTCGTAGCGGATGTGATCGTCAGCCATCGGGGCCGTTTCCCTGAATCTCGAAGGCATGGTGTAATCGAGCTTCGCGCGCCCGTAAACCGGCTATAGCGCGGATCGTGCGGCGATGGCGGACGAAGGGGGAAAAGTGGAGGTTTCTGTTGCCAGGTACCTCCGAACCCCGCCTGAAGGTGCGAACCCACAGGGCTTTAGTTGAAGCTATCGCACCGCTTACGCGGCGAGACGCGCTTCCGCATAGTTGTCGTTGGCAACTACAAGTTTGGCCCGATAACGGTGGCTACCATGCCGGGACAAAGTACGATCTTTACACCCTCGTCGATCCTGTTTCGCCCCCATCAGCAGCCGCGGCGCTGTCTGCCGCGGTTCCTGGTGGAGGCGCCGGGTACCGCCCCCGGGTCCGAATGGCTTATTGCATCGTCCGTTTATGCCCATAGCCGGCCGAGGCCGACAGGCCGAATATAGGAAACCCGGCGCGGAAAGAAAAGGGCCGGCGACGCCGGCCTGTGCATGGCCTGCTCGCAAGCGGGCGACGGCCTTGACTTGGCCGGTCGCGGAAACGAATGTCGGCGCCGGAGGCACGGTCCATGCGGCAATATCTCGATCTTCTCGGCCACGTGCTGGAAAACGGCGTCGATCGCGGCGACCGCACCGGCACGGGTACGCGCGGCGTGTTCGGCTGGCAGATGCGGTTCGATCTGGCTGAAGGATTCCCGGCGCTCACCACCAAGAAGCTGCACCTGAAGTCGATCATCCACGAGCTTCTGTGGTTCCTGAAGGGCGACACCAACATCGCCTATCTGCGCGAGAACGGCGTCACCATCTGGGACGAATGGGCCGACGGCAACGGCGATCTCGGGCCGGTCTACGGCGCGCAATGGCGTTCGTGGCCGACGGGTGACGGCGGCTCCATCGACCAGATCGCGAGGGTCGTGCGCGAGATCAGGGAGAACCCGAACTCGCGCCGGCTCATCGTCTCGGCCTGGAACCCCGCCGAGGTCGACGCCATGGCGCTGCCGCCATGCCATTGCCTGTTCCAGTTTCATGTCGCGGAGGGGCGGCTGTCGTGCCAGCTCTACCAGCGCTCGGCCGACATCTTCCTCGGCGTGCCGTTCAACATCGCCTCCTATGCGCTGCTGACGATGATGGTGGCGCAGGTGACGGGGCTCAAAGCCGGCGAGTTCATCCACACGCTCGGCGATGCGCATCTCTACGCCAATCATTTCGAGCAGG
>DAOMOI010000400.1:0-2363 GCA_035444225.1 Aquamicrobium sp.
GGCCGTCGGGCAGGAACATCGGGTCGTAGCCGAAGCCCTTCTCCCCGCGCGGCGGCCACACCAGCGTGCCCTCGACCTCGCCGCGGAAATATTCGGCATGGCCGTCCGGCCAGGCGAGGCAGATGACCGAGACGAAGCGGCCGGTGCGTTCGGCCGGCGTCGTCGCGCCCTTTTCGCGCAACAGGTCCTCGACCTTGCGCATGGCGAGCGAGAAGTCGCGACCGTTGCCGGTCTCGGCCCAGTCGGCGGTGTAGACGCCGGGCTCACCGCCGAGCGCGTCGACGGCAAGGCCGCTGTCGTCGGAGAGCGCCGGCAGCCCGGTTGCGGATGCGGCGACGAAGGCCTTGATATAGGCGTTCTCCTCGAAGGTGGTGCCGGTCTCCTCCGGCTCGGGCAGGCCGTATTCGGCGGCCGGCCTCGCCTCGAAGCCGTAGGGGCCGATCAGGGCGGCGATCTCGGCCAGCTTGCCCTTGTTGTGGCTCGCGACCACGATCCGCTTTCCTTCCAGAGGCCTCATTCCAGTCCCCATATCCTCGGCTCGGCGATCTCCAGCGAGTTGCCGGCCGGATCGCGGAAATAGATCGAGCGGCCGCCGCTCGGCTCGTCGCCGCGCGGCGGCCAGTGGAAATCGGCCTCGATGGCGACGCCGTGGCTTTCGAGATGGGCACGGAAACGCTCGATCTCTTCGCCCGTGGCGCGGAAGCAGAGATGACCCTCGCCCTTCGTTCCGTGCGGCGGCACCGGCAGTTTCGCGTCCGGCGCCGGCGGCTTCACCGTCTCGGCCGGGTTGAACAGCAGGAGCACCCCGTCGCCGCAACGGAAGAAAACGTGGCGGTTCCCGACCCGGCTGATCCGCTCCAGCCCCAGCACCCCGCCATAGAAGGCTTCCGCCTTGTCGAGATCGTCGACATAGAGCGCGGATTCGAGGATGCCGGAGGGGATCATCTCAGCCGATCGCCATCTTCTGCAAGGTCACCAGACGGGCGATGCCGCCCTTGGCCAGTTCCATCAGTGCGGCGAACTCACCTTCCGAGAACGGCTCGCCCTCGGCCGTGCCCTGCACCTCGACGATGCCGCCCTTGCCGGTCATGACGAAATTGGCGTCGGTGCCGGCCGACGAATCCTCGGCATAGTCGAGGTCGATCACCGGCACGCCGCCATGGATGCCGCAGGAGATCGCCGCGACATGGTCCTTCAGCACCTTCTGTACGGAGAGCATCTGGCGCGCCTCCATCCATTTCAGGCAGTCGTGCAGCGCGACGAAGCCGCCGGTGATCGCCGCCGTGCGCGTGCCGCCATCGGCCTGGATGACGTCGCAATCGACGGTGATCTGGACCTCGCCGAGCGCCTGGAGATCGACCACGGCGCGAAGCGAGCGGCCGATCAGGCGCTGGATTTCCAGCGTGCGGCCACCCTGCTTGCCCGAGGAGGCCTCGCGGCGCATGCGCTCGCCGGTCGAGCGCGGCAGCATGCCGTATTCGGCGGTCACCCAGCCCTTGCCGGAATTGCGCAGCCAGGCGGGAACGCGCTCCTCCAGGCTCGCCGTGCACAGGACATGGGTGTCGCCGAAGCGCACGAGGCAGGAGCCCTCGGCATGTTTCGACATGCCGCGTTCGAAGGAGATGGCCCGCATTTCATCGGGCTGGCGCTTGGATGGACGCATGGTTCGTTTCCGTTTGAAGATGCCGGGCTTGTAGCCGCAACCCCGGCGCGAGGCAAAGGAAAACGCCCCGCCCCCGGCGGCTCGGCAGACATTGCGCCGGGCCCGTCCCCCACTATATCCTTGAACGCGGCAAATGACGAAACCGACCATGACGCCCGATCCATGACAAGGCCCGTTCCGGACCCGCAGAACCTCGATGCGCGCTCGCGCGACATCTTCCGTGCCATCGTCGAGACCTATCTGAAGGGCGGCGAGCCGGTCGGCTCGCGCAACCTGTCGCGCCTGTTGCCGCAGTCGCTGTCGCCGGCGACGGTGCGCAACGTGATGAGCGACCTGGAGCAGCTCGGCCTGATCTACGCGCCGCACATCTCGGCCGGGCGGCTGCCGACGCAGGCGGGCCTGCGCTTCTTCGTCGACGCCTTCATGGAGATCGGCGATCTCTCCGACGAGGAGAGGCGCTCGATCGAAACCCAGGTCAAGGCCTCCGGCAGCGGCGCCACGCTCGACCACGTGCTGACGGAAGCCAGCCAGATGCTGTCGGGCATGTCGCGCGGCGCGGGGCTAGTGCTGGCCTCCAAGGCCGAAGTGCCGCTGAAGCATATCGAGTTCATCCAGCTGGAGCCGACGCGGGCGCTGACCGTGCTCGTCTCGCAGAACGGCGACGTCGAGAACCGCGTCGTCGAGCTGCCGGCCGGCACCA
>DAOMOI010000401.1:0-2348 GCA_035444225.1 Aquamicrobium sp.
TATGCCGGCGCGGGCGGCCGGCCAGGCCTGATGCTGGGCTTCGGCGGCTTCGCGCCCGAGCGGCTGCGCGAGGCAGCCGGCGCGCTCGGCCAGCTCCTTCACGCGCGGGAACGGTAGTCGGCCTCAGGCCGCGCCGATGCGCAAGAGGTCGTGCAGGTGGACGACGCCGACGGGCCGGCCCGCCTCCACCACCATCACGACCGTGATCGCCGAGGCATTGACGAGTTGCAGCGCGGCCGCCGCGAGCGTGTCGGCCGAGACTGTCTTCGGCGCGCGCGTCATCACCTCGTCCACCGTCATCGACAACAGGTCGGGGCCCATGTGGCGGCGCAGGTCGCCATCGGTGACGATGCCTTCGAGCGCGCCGCCTTCCGAGACGACCCCGACGCAGCCGAAGCCCTTGCGCGAGATTTCCAGCACCGCCTCGCGCATGCTGGCGCCGGTGGGCACCAGCGGCAGGCGCTCGCCCGTATGCATGATCTCGCCCACCTTGGTCAGGCTGGCGCCCAGCCTGCCGCCGGGATGGAAGGTGCGGAACTGGTCGGGCGTGAAGCCGCGCGCCTCGAGCAGCGCCACGGCCAGCGCGTCGCCGACGACGAGCTGCATCAGCGTCGAGGTCGTCGGCGCCAGGCCGTTGGGGCAGGCCTCGGCCGCGCGCGGCAGGCCGATCACCACGTCCGCCTCGCGCGCCAGCGCCGAATCGAGGCCGGCGGTGATGGCGACGAGCGGGATGGCGAAGCGGCGCGCATAGGCGACGATGCCCTTCAGCTCCGCCGTCTCGCCCGACCACGAGATGGCCAGGATGGCGTCGTCGGGCGCGATCATGCCGAGATCGCCGTGATTGGCCTCGGCCGGATGGACGAAGAAGGCCGGCGTGCCGGTCGAGGCCAGCGTCGCCGCGACCTTGGAGCCGATATGGCCGCTTTTTCCCACGCCGGTGACGATGACGCGGCCGGAAATGCGGCTGAGCACGTCGACGGCGGCGGCGAAAGGCTCGGCCAGCCCGTTTTGCAGCGCGGCAGCGAGGGCCGCGAGCCCGCTCGCCTCGGTATCGACGGTGCGCAGCGCCGAGGCGGCGGCCGCATTCCTGTCGACGGGCGTTTGAATGGATCGTCTTGGCATGGATGAAGCGATTATCCCCTCGCCTGGCGATTGTCCATCGCGCGTTGCGCGCGGAGCCGATGAACCCCCGGGCGAAACCTCCGAGAAACCCTCTGTTAACCAGCTTCTTTTACGGTTCGGTAAACATCGCGCCTCGCGCGCCATCAATCGGGCGACCATGACTGCACACCGGCCGGGAAGAACGGGCAATCCGGCGCAATTGAGCGCGCTGGCGCTGGCGGCCGCCTTGCTCGCCGCGCCGGTGACGGCGCACGGGCAGGAGCAGGAACAGGACCTGCCCGGCCTGCGCGGCACGGTCGCGGAGGACGCCCTTTCCGCCGATGCGGACGCTCCGGCGGCAGCGCCCGCACCCCGTCCCCGTCCCGCCCCGCGCGAGGTCCCTACGCTGCCCGAGGAGCCGGCGCCGGCCGCCATGCGCGAGCAGCGCGCCGGCCTCGACAACCAGCGCGTCGCCGCCATCGAGGCCCGGCCGCGCGCGCCGGATGACGACCCCTATGCCCCGCTCGGCATCCGCGCCGGCACCTTCGTCCTGCGGCCGCAGCTCGAACAGGGCATCGGCTGGACCTCGAATGCCGGCAACGCGCCCGGCGGCCGCGCTTCCGTCTTCTCCGAAACCGCGCTCCGGCTCGACGCGCAATCGGACTGGTCGCGCCATCGCGCCGCGTTCACGGCCGACGGCAGCTACCGCAAGTCGCTGTCCGGCGACCGGATCGACGAGGTCGACGGCGGCGTCACCGGCCGCATCGACTTCGACCTCGCCCACGAGCTGGCCGCCTTCGCCGCCGCCGGCTACCGCATCGATCCCGAATCGGCCTCGACGCCCGGCGCCGTTGCCGGCGCCGTCGAGCAGCCGCTGCGCCACACGCTCAACGCCAGCGCGGGCCTGTCGAAGGACGCCGGGCCGCTGCGCTTCGCCCTGACCGGGGCGCTGGCGCGCGAAACCTTCGACGACGCCGAGCTCACCGACGGCACCGTCGTCTCGCAGCGCGATCGCGATTCGACGCTTGCCGCCGCGACGCTGCGCGCCGGCTACGCCATCTCGCCGGCGCTCGCGCCCTTCGTCGAGGCGGAGATCGGCCGCCGCATCTACGACGAGACGCTCGACAGCGGCGGCTATGCCCGCTCCGCCGACCGCTACGCCCTGCGCGGCGGCGTCGCCTTCGATTTCGGCGAGAAGCTGAACGGCGAGATAGCCGCCGGCTGGCTGACGGAGCGGCCCGACGATT
>DAOMOI010000402.1:0-2345 GCA_035444225.1 Aquamicrobium sp.
GGGATTGGCCATGGCGAAGATGATCGGGTTCTTGGCCATCGACTGGATCATCGCCTCGGTGAACGCGCCCTTGGCCGACAGGCCGAAGACGATGTCGGCCCCGTCCATGGCGTCGGCCAGCGTGCGCTTCTTGGTCTCGACCGCATGGGCCGATTTCCACTGGTTCATGCCCTCGGTGCGGCCCTTGTAGACCACGCCCTTGGTGTCGCACAGGATGACGTTCTCGGGCGCGAAGCCCATCGACTTGACCAGCTCGATGCAGGCGATGCCGGCCGAGCCCGCGCCGTTGCAGACCAGCTTCGACGTCTTCATGTCGCGGCCGGTGATCTCCAGCGCGTTGATGAGGCCGGCGGCGGCGATGATCGCCGTGCCGTGCTGGTCGTCGTGGAAGACGGGAATGTCCATCAGTTCGCGCAGGCGATCCTCGATGATGAAGCACTCCGGCGCCTTGATGTCCTCGAGGTTGATGCCGCCGAAGGTCGGGCCGAGGAAGCGCACGCAGTTGATGAACTCGTCAGCGTCGCGCGTGTCGACCTCGATGTCGATGGAATCGACGTCGGCGAAACGCTTGAACAGCACCGCCTTGCCCTCCATCACCGGCTTGGAGGCGAGCGCGCCGAGGTCGCCCAGACCGAGGATCGAGGTGCCGTTGGAGATGACGGCGACGAGGTTGCCGCGCGCGGTGTAGTCGAAGGCGCGGCTCGGGTCTTCGGCGATGGCCTTGACCGGCACCGCGACGCCCGGCGAATAGGCGAGGCTAAGGTCGCGCTGCGTCGCCATCGGCTTGGTCGGGTTGATCTCGAGCTTGCCTGGTCGCCCGGTGGCGTGGAAATCGAGTGCTTCCTGTGCGCTCACGGAAGGCCCTGCCTCCGCGTTGGTGTCTTTCAGCGGCATCTTGGTGTCCGTATCCTTCCCCGGCGGCGCGTTTCTGTGGAGTTTTGCCGAAGCGCCTCGAATAAGGCTACACTTGACCCGCGCAAAACGCCAAGCAGGAAAACGCATCCCGAGACGATCCCCCGCCCGGAAGGTCAGCACCCTTGACGCACCCGCAGCAGAGCGACGACACGCCCTCCCGGTGGCCCACTCCGCCGCTCTCTCCCGCCGGCGCCACGCCGATGATGGAGCAATATATCGAGATCAAGGCGGCGAATGCGGATTCGCTGCTGTTCTACCGCATGGGCGACTTCTACGAGCTGTTCTTCGACGATGCCGTACTGGCCAGCCGGGCGCTCGGCATCGCGCTGACCAGGCGCGGCAAGCACCAGGGCGAGGACATCCCGATGTGCGGCGTGCCCGTGCACGCCGCCGACGACTATTTGCAGAAGCTGATCGGGCAGGGCTTCCGCGTCGCCGTCTGCGAGCAGATGGAGGATCCGGCCGAAGCGAAGAAGCGCGGCTACAAGGCGGTGGTGCGCCGCGACGTGGTGCGCCTCGTCACGCCGGGCACCATCACCGAGGAGAAGCTGCTCGCCCCCGGCGAGGCGAGCTACCTAATGGCGCTCGGCCGGGTCAAGGGTCCGCAGGACCATGCCTACGCGCTGGCGTGGATCGACATCTCCACCGGCGCGTTCAGGGTCGCCGAGAGCGAGGGCGAGCGGCTGCTCGCCGATATCTTGCGCGTCGATCCGCGCGAGCTGATCGTCGCCGAGCCGGTCTTCCGCGATCCCGAGCTCAGGCCGCTGTTCGACGCGCTCGGCCGCACGGCGAGCCCGCAGCCGGCGGCGCTGTTCGATTCGGCGGCCGCGTCCGGCCGCATCGCCCGCTTCTTCGACGTGGCGACGCCGGACGGCTTCGGCCAGTTCTCCCGCGCCGAGCTTTCCGCCATCTCGGGCGCCATCGCCTATGTCGAGAAGACGCAGCTTTCCGAGCGGCCGCCGCTCGCCCGCCCCGAGCGCGAGGAGGCGGGGTCGAGCCTGTTCATCGACGCCGCCACCCGCGCCAATCTAGAACTGACGCGCACGCTCTCCGGCAATCGTGACGGCTCGCTGCTCAAGGCCATCGACAGGACCGTGACCGGCGGCGGCGCGCGGCTGCTCGCCGAGCGGCTGACCGCGCCGCTGACCGACCCGACGGCGATCGACGAACGGCTCGACGCAGTGTCGTTCTTCCTCGCCGAGACCCGGCTGGCGGAGGCGCTGCGCGTGGTGCTCAAAGCCACGCCCGACATGCCGCGCGCCCTGTCGCGACTGGCGTTGAACCGTGGCGGCCCGCGTGATCTGGGCGCGTTGCGCGCCGGACTGGAGGCGGCGCGGCAGGTCCACGAGGTTCTGGCCGGCGCGCTTCTGCCGGCACGGCTTGCAACGGCGTGCGCGGCGCTTGCCGACATGCCCGCCGCCTTTCCCGAT
>DAOMOI010000403.1:0-1285 GCA_035444225.1 Aquamicrobium sp.
CCGCACGAGAACCAGGCCGTTCCTGACGATCCTGCGGCCAATGGATCCCGGCTCAACGGGCGCTTCGCGCCCTTGGCCGAGATGAAGGGGGCTGGGATGAAGGGGGGCGCGTCACAGCCAGCGCCGCACCTTCTTGCGATAGTCGCGGTATTTCTTGCCGAAGCGCGCTTCGAGGTGGCGCTCCTCGCGCTCGATGGCGAGCTTCGTCGTGGCGTAGGCGGCGAGCGGCGCCAGAACGAGGAACCAGACGATCCCCGCGATCAGCCCGATGCCGACCATCAGCATGGTGTTGCCGACATAGATCGGATTGCGGGTGAAGGAGAACGGCCCGCCCGTCACCAGATGGTCGCTTGCCCGGTGCGGCATGATCGTGGTTTTCGCCCGGCGCATCACGCGCATGGCGGCGACGTCGATGGCGAGCGCGGCGGCGATCACCAGCCAGCCGACGGCGAAGAGGAACTCGCCGAAGGACGGTGGGATCCACGGCAGCGGAACGAGCCAGTGGAGAATGACGGCGAGCGCGGCGGCGGCGATATAGATCATCGGCGGCCAGGGAAGCCGGTTCGGCCTGTCGTCGGTCGTGCTCATTCCTGCCCCTCCTCCATGCCGGAAAGCTCGGCGTCGAAAGTGCATGCCGAGACGATGTCCTGCAAGCGTCGCGACGTCTCCTCGCTCTGCGTTCCGGCGTAGACCTCGTCGAAACGGTTGTCGGCGACGAGCTCACCGAGCACGCAATCACAGTAGCGGGTGCAGAAGACGGCGTCGCGCGCCGCCTCGCACTGGACGGCGCAGGCGCGGATGAACTGCGCCTCGCGCGGGGCCTCGGCCGCCGGCACCGCTTGCGAGAACAGCCACAGGCAGCCGATCAGCACGGGCTGGTGGAGGAGATAGAAGGCGAGGCTGTGGCGCCCGGCCCATTGCAGCGGCCGCGACCGTGACGACAGGGAAAGCCGCCCTATCCACGCGAATACGCCTGCCCGCTCGGCGATCCGCGCGGCGGCAATGCCAGCCAGCACGGCGGAAAACCATGGGAAAAGCGGCACATAGTCGTTGGAGCGCGGGTTGACGCTGGAAAGCCCGACCCACCACAGCGCCGGATGGTCGAAGATCCCGCTGCGCAGGAAATGCGGCGCCGCCGCCACGAAAACGGCTGCGATGAGCGTCACGACCGCCGGCAGGCGCAGGAAGGCGAGACCGAGCGCGCTCGCCAGCGCGATCTGGTGCAGGATGCCGAAGAAGATGAAACCGCCCGGCACGGCCATGAAGGTGACGAGCGAGATTGCGG
>DAOMOI010000403.1:1300-2328 GCA_035444225.1 Aquamicrobium sp.
CCGCCGCGACCATGGCCAGCCGCTTCAGGAACGGCCGCGCCCTGACGCCGCGCCCATGCGCCAGCCACAGGCTGACGCCGACGAGGAACAGGAAGCTGGAGGCGATGGCGCGCGCGAACAGCTTCCAGCCGCCCTCGGCGGTCATGCCCGGCGGCGCGTAGCCGAAGAATTCGAGGTCCCAGGCGAAATGGTAGACCGCCATCGCGGCAAGGGCGAGGCCGCGCGCGAGGTCGATCGCCTCAAGGCGCGGTCTGCCGCTCATGGATCGCTGCACAGGCATTCACCGACTCGAAAAGCCGCTCCCCGCCTGCCGGGATAGCACGAAAACGGCCCCGCCCGCCAAGCGCGGCGCCAAGGGCCGGAAGACGGCAATCAGTCGAGATCGACGTCGAGGATCGCCATCGAGAAATTGTAGGACAGCTCGCCGTCGTCGTCGTCCTTGAAGACGATGCCGAGGAACTCCTCACCGAGATAGACCTCGCACGAATCGTCCTTGCGCGGGCGTGCCTTGACCTGAAGCTGCGGGTTCTGGAACGTGCGCTTGAAGTAGGCGTCGAGTTTCCTGATTTCGTCGGGTTTCAAACCTGTTCTCCGGGCGGCTGGATGATCGGAGGGCGCATGTGGCATGGCGGGCGCCGCGCTGTAAAGCCCGCGCGCGCCCTTCCGGCGGCCGCGCTGCGCCGGCACATGGGGATGGCTCAGTTCTCGCTGGCGAGAAGCTGATCCATGGCCCGCGACGGCTCCTCGCAGCCGCTTTCGCCGACGACCCGGGCCGGAACGCCGGCGACGGTGCGGTTGGCGGGCACCGGTTGCAGCAGCACCGAACCGGCGGCGATGCGCGAGCAGGAGCCGACCTCGATATTGCCCAGCACGGTCGCGCCGGCGCCGATGAGCACGCCGTTGCCGATCTTCGGATGGCGGTCGCCGCAGGCCTTGCCGGTGCCGCCCAGCGTCACGCCGTGCAGCAGCGAGACGTTGTCGCCCACCGTCGCGGTCTCGCCGATGACGAGGCCGGTGGCATGGTCGAT
>DAOMOI010000404.1:0-2290 GCA_035444225.1 Aquamicrobium sp.
TGATCGCCCGGCCGGCCTCGGCCCAGCCATCCGGCCGGGCATCCGAAACCATGCCGTCGAGCAGATGCGCGAACTTCGTCGTGTCGAGCGGCTCGCCGATCACGCCGGTCGAGGCGAGGAACACCTCTCCCTCGGGACAGCCGGCGGCCTTTGCCGCCGCTTTCGCGGTCAGCTCGGTCGATTCGCGGCCGCGCTTGCCGGTGAATGCGTTGGCGTTGCCGGAATTGACGACGAGCACGCGCGCCCGGCCGCCGCCGAGGTTCTGCCTGCACAGGTCGACCGGCGCCGACGGGCATTTCGAGCGGGTGAAGACGCCGGCGACCGCCGTGCCCTCGTCGAACACCATGGCGAGCAGGTCGGTGCGGCCCTTGTACTTGATGCCGGCCTGCGCGGTGGCGATGCGCACGCCGTCGATCGCCGGCATCTTCGGCTGCTTCTTCGGCGCGAGCGGGGAGACGGTTTCCGACATCGGGGTGCCCGTTCTTTCGTGCTGGGTTGGCGGGTTACTGGTTCTGTTCTTCTTCGGCGCCGGGTTCGGCGGTGGGCTCCAGCGCCTCCTTCAGCGCCGGATCGGCGATCTCGACCGCGGCGCCGTCACGCAGCTCCTTCACCTTGGCGAAATAGGTCTCGCGCAGCAGAAGCGTGCGGAACTGCTCGGCCACCTGCTCGAATGCGGGCGGCTGCTGGGCGCGCTTGTCCTCGACCTTGATCACATGCCATCCGAACTGCGTCTTGACCGGCTCCTTCGAATACGCGCCGACATCGAGCGCGAACGCCGCCTGCTCGAATTCCGGCACCATGCGGCCCTGGGCGAAATAGCCGAGGTCGCCGCCCTGCGCGGCCGCGCCGTCCTTCGACTTCTCCTTGGCGATGGCCTCGAAGTCGCCGCCGGCATCCAGCTCGGCGATGATGGCCTTCGCCTCGTCCTCGGTCTCGACGATGATGTGGCGGGCGCGCACCTCGTCGGCCGGCGGCGTCTCGGCGATCTGCTTGTCGTAGCGGGCGCGCACCGCCTCGTCGGTCACCGCGGCCGCGATCTCCTTTTCGATATAGGCGCTGTGCAGCGCCCGCTCGCGCAGCATCGCCAACCGGCGCGCGAACTCGTCGCCGTCGGCGAGCCCGGCCTTCTCGGCCTCGGCCGCCAGCAGCCTGATCTCGATGACCGCCGACAGCGCGGCCGCGCGGCGCTGGTCCTCGGGCAACTGGGCGAACTGCTCGTTCAGGTCGGAGATGGCGACGGCAAGGTCCGTCTCGGTGACGGGCTGGCCGTTGACCGTGGCGACGACCGCCGCCTCCTGCGCCTGAACGGCGAAGGAAGGAGCGAGCATGAGCGCGGCGGCTGTGACACCGATGCGGATGACCGACAGGCCGCGGAAGGAAGTGTGCATGAACCGGACTCCAATGGGGGCCAGAATGAAGGATGGCCGGCAGGCTTGAAACCCGTCAAACCGGCGCAAATGTGGCGATTTCCAGCGGGCTTTCGGCAGGCCAAGCAACGTTGACATCGCTTGTGGCCCCTCTTATCTGTCCTTCGGCTTGGCGTCCAGAAGCGTTTTCGGGCGCCCGCGCACGTTTCCGGCCCGCTGAATTCCTGCAGGACGGGCCAAGGCCGGAGCTTCCTTCCGGCGCTCATTCTGAAAGGACCATTCATGGTCAGCTTTGGCGCTTTCGCCCGCAAGATTTTCGGCTCATCCAACGACCGTCGCGTCAAGGGCTTCCGCCCCCGGGTCGAGGCCATCGGCGCGCTGGAGAGCGAGCTTTCCGCCCTTTCCGACGAGGCGCTGAAGGCCAAGACCGACGAGTTCCGCGCCCAGCTCGCCGAGGGCAAGACGCTGGACGATCTTCTGATCCCCGCCTTCGCCGTGGTGCGCGAGGCCGCCAAGCGCGCGCTCGGACTGCGGCCCTTCGACGTCCAGCTGATCGGCGGCATGGTGCTGCATGGCGGCGGCATCGCCGAGATGCGCACCGGCGAGGGCAAGACGCTGGTGGCCACCCTCCCGGTCTATTTGAACGCCCTGTCGGGCAAGGGCGTCCACGTCGTCACCGTCAACGACTATCTCGCCAGCCGCGACGCCGAGTGGATGAGCCGCGTCTATTCCTTCCTCGGGCTGACCACGGGCATCATCGTCCACGGCCTGTCGGACGAGGAGCGCAAGGCGGCCTATGAGTGCGACATCACCTACGCCACCAACAACGAACTCGGCTTCGACTATCTGCGCGACAACATGAAATACGACCGCGCCCAGATGGTGCAGCGCGGCCACAATTTCGCGATCGTCGACGAGGTCGA
>DAOMOI010000405.1:0-2273 GCA_035444225.1 Aquamicrobium sp.
CAAGGTGCATATGGGCGGCATCGCCACCGCGATCGAGTTCTACCATTCGGCGCAGACGCCGAACCTGATCGTCGTCGAATCGCGCGAGGAGCCGCGCAAGCTGCTCGCCTCGCTGACGCAGCTGGCCGAGGTCTGCGATTCGTCGTCCAAGGTGGTGGTCATCGGCCACTACAACGACGTCTGGCTCTATCGCGAGCTGGTCCGCTTCGGCATCTCCGAATATGTCGTCGCGCCGATCTCGATGGCCGACATATTGTCGGTCATCTCCTCGATCTTCGTCGATCCGGCCGCCGAGCCGCTCGGCCGCTCCGTCGCCTTCATCGGCGCCAAGGGCGGCGTCGGCTCCTCGACGCTGGCGCACAATGTCGGCTGGGCGATGTCGAGCCTGTTTTCCTCGGAAGTCGTGGTCGCAGACCTCGACCTCGCCTTCGGCACCGCCAACATCAATTTCGACCAGGACCCGGCGCAGGGCATCGCGGAAGCCGTGTTCGCGCCCGAACGCATCGACGAGGTCTATCTCGACCGGCTCCTGACCCAGTGCGCGGAGCGGCTGTCGCTGCTCGCCGCGCCGTCGATGCTCGACCGGACCTACGATTTCGACGCCGACGCCTTCTCGCAGATCATCGACGTGGCCCAGCGCAGCGCGCCCTATCTGGTGCTCGACGTGCCGCATCTGTGGAGCGCGTGGTCGAAATCGGTGCTGATGCAGGCCGACGACGTGGTCATCACCGCGACGCCGGAGCTGGCCAACCTGCGCAACACCAAGAACCTGATCGACACGCTGCGCCGCCTGCGCCCCAATGACGGGCCGCCCAAGCTGGTCATCAACCAGGCCGGCGTGCCCAAGCGGCCGGAAATCTCTCCGGAAGACTTCGCCGAGCCGCTCGGCATCGAGCCGATGGCCGTCATCCCCTTCGACGCCGGCCTGTTCGGCAACGCCGCCAACAACGGCCGCATGCTGGGCGAGACCGACGCGAACCACGCCGCCGTGCGCATGATCGACGAGATCGCCCACGTGCTGACCGGCCGCGCCGAGATCAAGGCCAAGAAGAAGAGCGGCATCAGCGACATCATCGCCCGGCTGAAACTGAGGAAGTAGGCGCCATGTTCGGCAAGAGAGGCTCCGACAGCGGACGACGCGAGACGCCGGCCTTCCGGCCGCCGAGCCCAGCCGCCCCGGCGGATGCGAGGCAGCCCGACGCGCCGCACGGAGAGGTGATGGAAGCGCCGGCATCGACCCCGGCGCCCGCTCCCGCGCCCAAGCGCACGATCGAGGCGCCGCCGCCGCTGGCGGCCGAGCCGCAGCGACGGCCCCAGCGCGAGCGCAGCGACAGCTATTACGACACCAAGAGCCAGGTCTTTTCCGCGCTCATCGACACGATCGACCTGTCGCAGCTGGCCAAGCTCGACCCCGACGCCGCGCGCGAGGAAATCCGCGACATCGTCAACGACATCATCGCGATCAAGAATTTCGCGATGTCGATCTCCGAGCAGGAGGACCTGCTCGAGGACATCTGCAACGACGTGCTCGGCTACGGCCCGCTGGAGCCGCTGCTGGCGCGCGACGACATCGCCGACATCATGGTCAACGGCGCGCGCGACGTCTTCATCGAGGTCGGCGGCAAGGTCGAGAAGACCGGCATCCGCTTCCGCGACAACCAGCAGCTTTTGAACATCTGCCAGCGCATCGTCAGCCAGGTCGGCCGCCGCGTCGACGAATCCTCGCCGATCTGCGACGCGCGCCTGCCCGACGGCAGCCGCGTCAACGTCATCGCGCCGCCGCTCGCCATCGACGGCACGGCGCTGACGATCCGCAAGTTCAAGAAGGACAAGCTCACCCTCGATCAGCTCGTCCGCTTCGGCGCGATCACGCCCGAGGGCGCGGAGGTGCTGAAGGTCATCGGCCGGGTGCGCTGCAACGTCGTCATCTCCGGCGGCACCGGCTCGGGCAAGACGACGCTGCTCAACTGCCTGACCAACTATATCGACCGCGACGAGCGCATCATCACCTGCGAGGACTCGGCCGAGCTCCAGCTCCAGCAGCCGCATGTGGTGCGGCTGGAAACGCGCCCGCCCAACCTTGAGGGCGAGGGCGAGATCACCATGCGCGACCTGGTCAGGAACTGCCTGCGCATGCGGCCCGAGCGCATCATCGTCGGCGAGGTGCGCGGCCCCGAGGTGTTCGACCTGTTGCAGGCGATGAACACCGGCCACGACGGCTCG
The DNA here is from genome assembly GCA_035444225.1 of Aquamicrobium sp. Lineage (GTDB taxonomy): Bacteria > Pseudomonadota > Alphaproteobacteria > Rhizobiales > Rhizobiaceae > Aerobium. Next base: position 2,224 of record DAOMOI010000405.1, read on the forward strand.
ATGGGCACCATCCACGCCAACAGCCCGCGCGAATGCCTGAACCGCATGGA
>DAOMOI010000406.1:0-2271 GCA_035444225.1 Aquamicrobium sp.
CGCCGGAAAGGAAGATGCGACGAGAAGTCTTCATGCCTTGAGTCCGATTCCTGTTTCGTCCGCGATTGCGTGGCGGGAGTGTGCCGATCCCGATCCACGTTATGACGGGCTTAACGTTAACATTCGCCCAACGCGCGCTCGTGCGCAAAGAAAGCCGGCACTTTGCCGGTCCCACTCCAATATGGCAGCATCGTGGCGCGCAACGCGGATCGCCCGCAGGAGGATCGTCCTCCTGCGGCGAACCGGGCCGGTTTTCCCTGCCGGGCGCGAGCGCCCGCCGAGGGGCTACATGCGGTAGGCGATGGTGTCGTTCCAGAAGCGGTCGAGGCGCTGGAGAGCGCGGTTCATCATCTGGAATTCGTCCGAGCTGATGCCGCCGACCTGCTCGATCGAGCCGATATGGCGGTCGTAGAGCTTGCCGACCACCTCGGCCACCTCCCTGCCCTTCGGCGTCAGGCTGACGCGCACCGAGCGGCGATCGACGCGCGAGCGCTGGTGGTTGATGAAGCCGAGATCAACCAGCTTCTTCAGATTGTAGGACACGTTGGAGCCGAGATAGTAGCCGCGCGAGCGCAGTTCGCCGGCGGTCAGCTCGGCCGAGCCGATGTTGAACAGCAGCAGCGCCTGGATCGCGTTGATGTCGGAACGGCCGTTGCGGTCGAACTCGTCCTTGATGACGTCGAGCAGGCGGCGGTGCAGCCGCTCGACGAGCTGGAGGGATTCCAGATAGAGCGAACGGATCGCATCCTTGCGATCGTCCTCGATGTGTGTGGCGGGCTTCGCCGCCGCCGGTCGCGAAGTCGTCATGGGTCTTGCCTCTCGTTTAACGCCCGGTGATCTTGTTTTCTCTCACCTTGGCCCGACCCTATCGAAAGCCCATAAAATTCGACTTAAACCGCAGGCTTAACAACGGCTTACCGAGGCCCAACCTCGCGTCACGCTGAAAAATCGGTTAATCGGCCTGCCGGCGCCGGCGCAGGAAGAAGGCAAGGCGGAAGCCGCAATAGGCGACCGCGATGGCGACGTGCAGGGCTACCAGAACCGGCCGCGCCCCATAAAGCTCGGGGAAGCCGGCATGCATCGTCACCTCGATGACCGCGCACAGGAACCAGATCACCGCGCCCCAGGACGAGATCATCCACAGCCCGCTCGCGGCGAAGGGAAACAGCACCGCCAGCGACACGGACGCAACCTGCCAGTGAAGCGGCATCAGGTCGAAGCGCCAGGCGGCGCCGTCATTGATGCCGATCAGCCGCGTCCAGTAGTAAAGGCCGCACAGCATGCCGAACGCCGCCACCGCGCGGTGGAACCAGCGCCACGACACTTCGAGCGTCGTGAGATGAATGCCCGTGCTGTCGATGCTGCGATACATGAAGGGCAGGCGTTCCCCGGTTCGTGCGATTCGTCCCCTTGCGGTGGGCCAACATAGGGGCAAGCGAGGGTCCGCGCCAAGCCGGACCTGCTATCGGGGTTGGAGCGGCGCGCCCGCTCGTGATAGAAGCTGGCCGACCGGAGAGACGCCATGAACAGACACACCCCTGCTCCAAGCGCGCTGCAACGCAGCGTCGACGAGATCACGGCCTCGCACCGCCTGCGTCGGATGCGCAAGGCCGGCTGGTCGCGGCGGCTGGTGCGCGAGAACACGCTCACCGTCGACGACCTGATCTGGCCGATCTTCCTGATCGAGGGCGAGAACCGGCGCGAGGAAATCCCGGCCATGCCGGGCGTATTCCGGCTTTCGGTCGATCTGGCGGCGAAGGAGGCCGAGCGCGCAGCAGGGCTCGGCATCCCGGCGCTCGCCACCTTCCCCAATGTCGATATGGCGCTGCGCAACCGAACGGGGTCCGAAATCCTCAACCCCGACAATCTGATCAATCGCGGCACGCGCGCGATCAAGGCGGCGGTGCCGGAGATCGGCATCATCACCGACGCCGCGCTCGACCCGTTCACCGACCACGGCCATGACGGCATCCTGACCGACGGCATCATCGTGAACGACGAGACGGTGGAGACGGTCGCGGCCGGCGCGGTGCTCCAGGCGGCGGCCGGGGCCGACGTCATCGCCCCGTCCGACATGATGGACGGCCGCATCGGCGCCATCCGCGACGCGCTCGACGCCGCCGGCTTCCAGGACGTGGCGATCATGTCCTACGCGACCAAGTTCGCCTCCGCCTTCTACGGGCCGTATCGCGAGGCGATCGGCACCGGCGGACTCTTGAAGGGCGACAAGAAGACCTACTATCTCGACCACGCCAACAGCGACGAGGCGAT
>DAOMOI010000407.1:0-2220 GCA_035444225.1 Aquamicrobium sp.
TGGAGATCGTGTCGAAGCCCGACATGCGCTCCTCCGACGAGGCCAAGGCGTATCTGACCAAGCTCCGCACCATCCTGCGCTATCTCGGCACCTGCGACGGCAACATGGACGAGGGCTCGCTGCGCGCCGACGTCAACGTCTCGGTGCGCCGGCCGGGCGAGGGCTTCGGCACGCGCTGCGAGATCAAGAACGTCAACTCCATCCGCTTCGTCGGCCAGGCCATCGAATACGAGGCGCGCCGCCAGATCGGCATCCTCGAGGACGGCGGCACGATCGATCAGGAGACGCGGCTGTTCGACCCGGTGAAGGGCGAGACGCGCTCGATGCGCTCCAAGGAGGAGGCGCACGACTACCGCTATTTCCCCGACCCCGACCTGCTGCCGCTCGAGTTCGATCAGGCTTACGTCGATGCGCTGGCGCATGACCTGCCCGAACTGCCCGACGACAAGCGCGCCCGCCTGATCGAGAAGCTCGGCCTCTCCGCCTACGACGCCTCGGTGCTGGTGGCGGAGAAGGCGACCGCCGACTATTTCGAGCGGCTCGCCGCCGGGCGCGACGGCAAGGCCGCCGCCAACTGGGTCATCAACGACTTGCTTGGCGCCTTGAACAAATCCGGAAAAGATATTGAAGAAACTCCGATTTCGCCCGATCAGCTCGGCGCGATCATCGACATGATCAAGGAAGGCACCATCTCGGGCAAGATCGCCAAGGACCTGTTCGAGATCGTCTGGAACGAGGGCGGCGACCCGCGCGGGCTGGTCGAGGAGCGCGGGCTGAAGCAGGTGACCGACACGGGCGCCATCGAGAAGGCGGTGGACGAGGTGATCGCCGCCAACCCCGACAAGGTGGCGCAGGCGAAAGAGAAGCCGACGCTCGCCGGCTGGTTCGTCGGCCAGGTGATGAAGGCGACCGGCGGCAAGGCCAACCCGCAGGCCGTCAACGACCTCGTCAAGGCGCGGCTCGGTCTCGAATAGGCGGCTTGCCATCGCGCGGCGCTGGCGGCATAAGCACTTCTAAACGGCGGCTGGACAGCCGGAGGAAACGATGAAGACCTTTCTTGCCCAGTTCTTCACATGGTGGAACGGACAGACGCTCGGCACGCGCTTCCACACCTGGCGCAAGGGCACGCGCGTCGGCGAGGACGAGTTCGGCAACGTCTATTACGAGGGCGGCACCGATTCGGAAGGCCGCACCCGCCGCTGGGTGATCTATAACGGCTATGCGGAGGCCTCCGCCATTCCGCCCGGCTGGCACGGCTGGATTCACCACCGTGTCGACACGCCGCCGTCGAAGGAGGACTACAAGCCCCGCGAGTGGCAGAAGCCGCATTTGCCGAACCTCACCGGCACGGCCGCCGCCTACCGGCCGCAGGGCTCGGTACTCGGCGCCGGCGAGCGGCCGCGCGTCACCGGCGACTACGATGCCTGGACGCCGTCCTGAGCCGTCTGCGCGCGCCGGCGGGATTGTTGTCGCCACATTTGCCGTCTATCCGGGTGCGGTCGATCGACCCGAGAAGGGGACCATGCCGCCCATGGCCACACCGCGCCACATCCGTTCCCGCCTGTCTTCCGCGCTGCGCCGGATAGGGGCGGTCATCGGGGGAATCGTCGCCGCCGCGCTGCTTTCGGCCGCGCCGGCGCAGGCCGAGCGCATCTCGAACCCGGTCGCCGAGTTCACCGGCGTCGACAAGATCACCGGCCGCATCATCACCTTCGACGTCTATATCGACGAGACGGTGCAGTTCGGCGCGCTTCAGGTGACGCCGCGCGTGTGCTGGTCGTCGCCCGAGACCGAGGAGCCGAAGACCGATTCCTTCGTCGAGGTCGACGAGATCACGCTGGACCGCAAGATCAGGCGCATCTTCACCGGCTGGATGTTCGCCGAAAGCCCCGGCCTCAATGCCGTCGAGCACGCCGTCTACGACGTGTGGCTGAAGGCGTGCAAGGAGAAGTCGGACGTGCCGCCGCCCGAGGCCGCCAGCAACTGAGGCCCTAAAGCGTGTTGGGCGTCTTGTCCGCTCTGGATGCACGCAATCTTTGACGGCCTGCGCTGCCCCTCATCCGCCCTCCGGGCACCTTCTCCCCGTAAACGGGGAGAAGAGAGCTATCGTCTTTGCTTTCGCCAATCGCAAGCGGTGACAAGAAAAACTGCGGGATTGCGGCCGGCATCCCTTCTCCCCGTTTACGGGGAGAAGGTGCCCGAAGGGCGGATGAGGGGCGG
>DAOMOI010000408.1:0-2174 GCA_035444225.1 Aquamicrobium sp.
TGCCCCTTGCAGCCGGGCGAGCCGGCGGGACAGCCGATGCGGACATGGAAATGCGAATCGTGGCCCCAGAACGGCCGCACCTTGCGCAGCCACGCGCGGTCGCCCGTCACCGTGTCGCACAGCTTCTTCTTGATGCCGGGATGGACGAGGATGCGCTCGACATTCGGGTAGCTCGCCGCGCGCTTGAGCACAGCGGCGTGGGCCGGCGTCCATTTGCGGTCGTCGACATGGAGCGAGTTGGGCTTGAGCATGGAGACGAACTCCATGGTTTCGCGCTCGGCCGGCGAAAGGCGCCGGTCGCGCGGCATCGGCACGAACCAGATGTCGGCGTCGAGGCCGAGCTGGTGCGAGGCGTGGCCGGAGAGCATCGGCCCGCCGCGCGGCTGCGAGACGTCGCCGATCAGCAGGCCCGGCCAGCCGTCCTTCACGGCCTCGCGCGACAGGCGCTCCAGCAGCGCGATCATGTCGGGATGGCCCCAGCGGCGGTTGCGCGACAGGCGCATCGCCTGCCAGTCCGGCCCATCGGTGGCGATGGCCATGCCGCCGGCGAAGCAGCCCTTGGAATAGAAGCCGTGGACGGCGGGCTTGGCCGCCGCCGGCAGGCGCTGGGCGCCGAACACGTCCTTGGCCAGCGGATCGGCGGCCGCGGCCGTGCCGAGAAGGCCGAGAACGAGCGCGATGCCGCCCATGGTCGCCGTCAGGGTCGCCTTGATGGTTGCCTTCAATGCCATTTGTCCCGCGTCTCTTCGCCAGCACGCCCCTCGCCGGAGCATGGTCGCGACAGGGTTAAGCGAATCATAACAGGCCGGGTGCCGCGCCGTCACCCGCCACGCGCAAGCGCGATCTCGGCGGCGACATCGGCGTCGTCGTCGCGAAGGCCGGCGACCGCAGCCGGGCCTTCCAGCTCTGCCAGCGCCCAGACGGCGGCGCCGCGCACCAGCGGCGAGGCGTCGGCGAGCAGGTTGCGGACCTGCGGTACCAGCGCGGCCTCGCCCGAATTGCCGGCGGCGATCAGCACGTTGCGGATGAAGCGGTCGCGGCCGATGCGCTTGACCGGCGAGCCGGAGAACAGCGCCCGGAAGGCCGCGTCGTCGAGGCCGATCAGGTCATTGAGCCCCGGCTCCTGCAAGTCGGCGCGGGCGACGAGCTTGGCCTCAGAGGCTTGGCGAGCGAACTTGTTCCACGGGCAGACGGCGAGGCAGTCGTCGCAGCCATAGATGCGGTTGCCGATCGCCTTGCGGAACTCGTGCGGGATCGGCCCCTTCAGCTCGATGTTCAGATAGGAGATGCAGCGGCGCGCGTCGATCCGGTAGGGCGCGGGGAAGGCGTTGGTCGGGCAGATGTCGAGGCAGGCGCGGCACGAGCCGCAACGGTCCCGCGCGGCCTCGTCCGGCTCCAGCTCGGCCGTGGTGAAGATCGAGCCGAGGAACAGCCACGCCCCGAAATCCCGGCTGACGAGGCAGGTGTGCTTGCCCTGCCAGCCGATGCCGGCGGCTGCCGCGAGCGGCTTTTCCGTCACCGGGGCGGTATCGACGAACACCTTGACCTCGGCGCCGCTGCGGGCTGCGATCTTCTGCGCCACCTCCTTCAGCCGGCCCTTGATGACGTCGTGATAGTCGCGGTGGCGGGCATAGACCGAGATCGCGCCGCGATCCGGCCGCGACAGGAGTTCGAGCGGGTCGCGGTCGGGGCCGTAATTCATCGCCAGCATGACGACCGAGCGAACGTCGGGCCACAGCACGCGCGGGTCGCCGCGCCGTTCGGCGGTCTCGGCCATCCACTCCATGGTGCCGTGATGGCCGCGCCCGACATATTCGGCGAGGCGGGCGGGCACGAAGGGCGTGGCATCCGGCCGCGTCACCCCGACGGCGTCGAAACCCAGTTTCCTTGCCTCGGCGTCGATGAAGGCGCGAAGCCTTTTTGCGGAAGGCTGGCTTCCGGCCGCCGCCATCAGAAGTCGAGGTCGCCGTAATGCGAGGCTGGAGGCAGGCCGCGCACCCTGTCGGACAGGAGCGGCCGGAAGGAGGGCCGCGACTTCATGCGCGCGTACCAGTCGCGGGCCGCCGGATAGTCGGCCCAGGCGACCTCGCCGAGATAGTCGAGCACGGAGAGCGAGGCGGCCGCCGCCATGTCGGCATAGGAAAGCCGCCCGCCGGCCAGCCAGTTGCGCGTGC
>DAOMOI010000409.1:0-2159 GCA_035444225.1 Aquamicrobium sp.
CACCCAGGTCGCGGCGATGGTCTGCGGCTTTGGCGAGCAGGCCGGCTACGAGACCCTGGTGCTGACCGCCGACACGCCCGTGCCCTACCGCATGGCCGACGTGCTGAAGCTGATCGACGAGCGCATGGGGCTGCTCGACAGCAAGAACGACCGTCCGGCCTATCGTGCGCTACGTATCCGCATCGACGCGGCGATGAACGACCCAGCCTATCGATTCATGTTCGCCTCGCGGCTGGTCGACGACAACCTTCACGAGACCATCGGCCGCATCTTCCGCGTGCCGCATGAAGGCAAGCCCATCACCTGCCTCGACCTTTCGGTGCTGCCGTCGGAGGTGGTCAACTCGGTCTGTTCGGTGCTGGCCCGGCTCGCCTTCGACCTGACCGTCAACAGCCACGGCAAGCTGAAGCTGCTGGTGCTGTGCGAGGAAGCGCATCGCTACATGCCCGCCGACCCGAAGCTCGGCTTCGCTCCCACCCGCCATGCGCTGTCGCGCATCGCCAAGGAGGGCCGCAAATACGGATGCTATCTCGGCGTCGTCACCCAGCGGCCGGGCGAGCTGGACCCCACCGTTCTGTCGCAATGCTCGACCATCTTCGCCATGCGGCTGGCCAACGAGGCCGACCAGGACATCATCCGCTCGGCCATCGCCGATTCGTCGGCCTCGTCGCTGTCCTTCCTGTCGTCGATGGGCCAGCGCGAGGCCATCGCCTTCGGCGAGGGCGTGGCGACGACGATGCGCATGAAGTTCGAATATCTGGCCCCGGCGCTGCTGCCGGGCTCGCGCCGCCGGCCCGACGGCGAAACCGCCGCCACCGGCGACGACATCGACATCCACGCGCTGGTCGCCAACCTGCGCGGCCCGGCAGGCAGCGGCCTCGCCGCCACGGGCCTCGGCCTGCCGGTCGATCCGTTCGTCCAGGCGGGGGCTGCGTCCTCGCTGCCGCCGGAAAAGCGCGCGCCGCAGCCGGAGGACCGCTTCCGCCGCCGCTTTCGCGACGACGACGGCCTGCGCCGGCTCTACGAGTAATCAGCCGGGGGTGACGGCCTCGCCCATGGCGATGCGCCGCCATTCGGGGCCGAGCTGGGTGCGGAACCACGTCATCTGCCGCTTGGCATATTGCCGGGTCGCCGCCTTCGCCCGCTCGACCGCTTCATCGAACGATATCTCATCGCGGTCGGCGGCGAGCAGCTCGCGCAGGCCGATCGCCTTCATCGCCGGCAGGGCCGGATCGAGGCCGCGCGCGCCGATTGCCCGCGCCTCCGCCAGCGCGCCCTCGCCCAGCATAGCGTCGAAGCGGCGCGAGATCCGTTCCGCCAGTTCCTCCCGGTCCGGCTCGATGACGAGAAGCCGCGCGCTCGACGCCTCGACCACGGGCCGGCCGGCGGCCTTTTGCCAGTGCGAGATCGGCTTGCCCGACGCCTCCACCACCTCCAGCGCGCGCACGATGCGCTGCGCATCCGCCTCGTGGATGGCGGCGGCCGCCGCGGGATCGCGTTCGGCGAGCAGGCGATGCAGGGTGGCCGCACCCTCATCCTTCGCGGCGGCGCGCCATTTCTGGCGAATCCGGTCAGGCACTTCCGGGATTTCCGAGAGACCCTGAATCAAGGCGCGGAAGTAAAGCCCCGTTCCGCCGACGAAAATCGCCTTTCTTCCCGCGAACGCGTCGCCGGCGACCAGCGCGGAAACGTCGCGCATGTAACGGCCGGTGGAGTAGCTCGCTGCCGGATCGACATGACCGAAGAGCAGATGCGGGATTTCGGCCTCGTCCTTCACGCCGGGCCGCGCGGTCAGCACGCGCAGGCCGGAATAGACCTGCATCGAATCGGCGTTGACGATCACGCCGCCTGTTTCGCGCGCGAGCGTCATCGCCAGCGCCGACTTGCCGCTGGCGGTCGGCCCGGCTATCAGGGTCGCGTTCCTCAACGGCTCCCCGCCCGTCTTCCCGGATGTTTCCATGCCGCTCGTCGCCACGCTGATCGCCAATCCTACCCGGCCGGAACTCCGGCCCGACCTTGCTGATAGGGCGGCGCGGGCCGTCGGCGCAAGCGGCATCGACTGGCTGGCGGAAGGCATCGCCGCCGATCTTCCCCTGCCCGGCTCGGCGCAAGCCGATTCCGCGCTCGCCGCGCTGCGCGCCGCGCTCGGCCATGCGCCG
>DAOMOI010000410.1:0-2156 GCA_035444225.1 Aquamicrobium sp.
CCATGGTCGCCATCGGCCTGATCGGCTTCGTGGTCTGGGCGCACCACATGTTCACGGTCGGCCTGTCGGTCGACAGCCAGCGTTATTTCGCCTTCGCCTCGATGGTCATCGCGGTGCCGACCGGCATCAAGGTGTTCTCATGGCTGGCGACGATGTGGGGCGGCTCGATCGCCTTCCGCACACCGATGCTGTGGGCCATGGGCTTCGTGCTGCTGTTCACCATCGGCGGCGTCACCGGCGTGGTGCTGGCCAATCCCGGCGTCGACCGGATGCTGCATGACACCTACTACGTCATCGCCCACTTCCATTACGTGCTGTCGCTGGGCGCCGCCTTCGCCATCTTCGCCGGCTGGTACTACTGGTTCCCGAAGATGAGCGGCTACCTGATGAACGAGACGCTCGGCAAGCTGCATTTCTGGCTCACCTTCGTCGGCGTCAACCTCGTCTTCTTCCCGCAGCATTTCCTCGGGCTGGCCGGCATGCCGCGCCGCTATGCCGACTATCCGGACGCCTATGCCGGTTGGAACTACGTCTCCTCGATCGGCTCCTACATTTCCGCCTTCGGGCTGCTCGTCTTCCTGTTCGCGGTGGCGGAAGCCTTCGCGCGCAAGCGCCCGGCCGCGGCCAATCCGTGGGGCGAAGGGGCGACGACGCTGGAATGGACGCTGTCATCCCCGCCGCCCTATCATCAGTTCGAGAGGCTGCCGCTGATCCGCTGAGGTGAGGAGGAGGTGGACGGCCGCCTGGCTCCTGAGGCCGGCCGTCGCTGAGCGCCCGTCCTTGTGCTGGGACGGGCGCTCTTTTTACGGGGCCTGAAGGTACGAAGCAGCCGGCGATCCCGCCCGCCGCAAAGCGGCATAATTTTCAGACGCCGCGCTGCCCTCAGCCGACCCTTCGGGCCATTTCTCCCCGCTCACGGGGAGAAGGTTCCGGCAGGGCGACGAAGGGCGGCACGAACGGCCTTAGGACTTCGCGGCCAGAAGATCGCGCAGCACCACGGCGTTGTTGTGGTCGGTATCGTGGGCGGCATAGACGAGCGTCGCCGCCTTGTCGCCGATCCGCGCCCGCAGCGCCGCCACCGCCTCGCCATTGGCGCGCAGCTCCTCGCGGTAGCGGCGCTGGAACTCGTCCCATTTTTCCGGGTCGTGGCCGAACCAGTGGCGCAGCGCATCGCTGGGCGCCACCTCCTTGGCCCAATGGTCGATACGGGCCTTGTCCTTTGAAAGCCCGCGCGGCCACAGCCGGTCGACGAGGATGCGCTGGCCGTCGGTGGCGGCGGGCTCGTCATAGGCGCGCTTGATGTGAAGGGTCCTGGCCATGTCGCTCTCCCACGGGCCGGGGATGCTAGGCTGCCGGCAACCGGCAGCCTCGCATCGTATCGGGCGGTCAGCCGACGCTCACATCGACGTCGACATTGCCGCGCGTGGCGTGGGAATAGGGGCAGATGTTCTCGTGCGCCTTCATGGCGAGCTCGCGCGCCTTCGCGTCGTCCACCCCGTCGAGATGGACCTTCATGTCCACCTTCAGCCCGAAGCCGCCGGCCTCGCGCGGGCCGATGCCGACGCGCGCGGTCACGCTCGTGTCCGGGCCGAGCTTGACGCCGGCCTCGCGCGCGACCAGCCGCACCGCGCCCTCGAAGCAGGCGGCATAGCCGGCGGCGAACAGGATTTCCGGGTTGGCGAGGTTGCCGCCCGGCCCGCCCATCTCCTTCGGCACGGCAAGCTTCAGGTCGACGCTGCCGTCGGCGCTGCGCACATGGCCCTCGCGGCCGCCTTTGGCGGTCGCCTCGGCGGTGTAGATGATCTTGGTCGTCATGGTCGTCTCCCTGTCATGAAACAAAAATCGGCCGGGGCCGGCGGTCACTCATCGCCGGGTGCTTCGCTGAAATACTTCTCGAACTTGCCCGGCACACCGTCCCAATCCTTTGCATCGGCGGGCGGTTCCTTCTTCTCGATGATGTTGGGCCACACACTGGCATATTTGAGGTTCAGCTCAAGCCATTCCGGCGTCGCCGCCGGCTCGGTGTCGGGAAAGATCGCCTCGGCCGGGCATTCCGGCTCGCACACGCCGCAGTCGATGCACTCGTCGGGGTGGATGACGAGCATGTTCTCGCCCTCGTAGAAGCAATCGACCGGACAGACCTCGACGCAGTCCAT
>DAOMOI010000411.1:0-2143 GCA_035444225.1 Aquamicrobium sp.
CAGGGCGAGCGGCCGACGATCTGGCCGGGACGCCGCCCGCGCTTCTCGATCAGCACGTCCATCGTCGTGCCGACCCGGCTCGCCGCGAAGGCCGCCTGCTGCTCGCCCAGCAATGCCTGCAACGCCTGCAACCTCTCGTCCTTCACGTGCTCCTCGACATGCAACGGCATGTCGGCCCCCGGCGTTCCCGGACGGGCCGAATATTTGAACGAGAAGGCCTGCGCATAGCCGACCTCGCGCACGATGCGCATGGTGGCTTCGAAATCCGCGTCGGCCTCGCCGGGGAAGCCGACGATGAAGTCGCCCGACATGGCGATGTCGGGCCTGGCGGCGCGGATGCGCCCGATCAGGCGCAGATAGTCGTCGGCCGTGTGGCGGCGGTTCATCGCCTTGAGGATGCGGTCGGAACCCGCCTGCACCGGCAGGTGCAGATAAGGCATCAGCATGGGAAGGTCGCGATGGGCGGCGATCAGCGCGTCGTCCATGTCGCGCGGGTGGCTGGTGGTGTAGCGCAGGCGGGCGATGCCCGGCACCTCGGCCAGCCGGAAGAGAAGCTGCCCCAGCCCCCATTCGGAGCCGTCGGGCCCCTCGCCGTGCCAGGCGTTGACGTTCTGGCCGAGCAGCGTCACCTCGCGCACGCCGGCCTCGGCCAGGCGCTCGGCCTCCGCGACGATCTGCGCCACCGGGCGCGAGGTCTCCGAGCCGCGCGTATAGGGCACGACGCAGAAGGTGCAGAACTTGTCGCAGCCTTCCTGCACGGTCAAAAAGGCGGTGACGCCCCGGCTCCTGACCGCTGCGCTCGCCAGCTTGGGCAGGCGCTCGAACTTGTCCTCGAGCGCATATTCGGTCTCGACCACCTTCTCGCCGGCGCGCGCCTTGCGCACCGCGTCGGGAAGACGGTGATAGGTCTGGGGGCCGATGACCAGATCGACCACCGGCGCGCGGCGGATGATCTCGTCGCCCTCGGCCTGCGCGACGCAGCCGGCGACGCCGACGATGGTTTCGCGGCCTTCGGCGCCGCGCTCGGCCTTGAGCTTGCGGATGCGGCCGAGCTCGGAATAGACCTTCTCGGCCGCCTTCTCGCGGATGTGGCAGGTGTTGAGCAGCACGAGGTCCGCATCCTCGATCGCCTCGGTCGGCGCATAGCCTTCCGCTGCCAGCGCATCGGCCATGCGCTGGGAATCATAGACGTTCATCTGGCAGCCATAGGTCTTGACGAAGACCTTCCTCGGCTGACGGGAGGAAGCGGGCGCGTCGGCGGCCTCGCCGCGGGCGATCGTGTCGTTCAGGTCCATTGTCGTGCTCTAGCGCCTTTCCGTGACAATTGACAGATGCTTTGCCACGCGTGGCGTTGAACAGTTTAAGCTATCCGGCGGATTGACCTGTGCGCGGCCGCATGGTGAAGGCATGGGAACATCTTGTGTGCCGCCCCCGCCTTTTCCGAGGGACCGGCCATTCGCATGAGGAGCAGGGAATGACGCAGAGGGTTGAGATCGACGGTCTTCAGGTCGCGCGCGAGCTGTACGACTTCGTAAACGGCGAGGCCCTGCCGGGCACCGGCGTCGACGCGCAGGCGTTCTGGACCGGGCTCGGGGCCATCGCCCGCGACCTCACGCCGAAGAACCGGGCGCTGCTCGCCACGCGCGACGCCCTGCAAGCGCAGATCGACGACTGGCACCGCGCCAACGGCGCGCCGACCGACCTCGCCGCCTATGAGACGTTCCTGCGCGAGATCGGCTATCTCCTGCCGGAAGGCCCCGACTTCTCGGTCACGACGAAAGACGTCGACGACGAGATCGCCCGGGTTGCCGGGCCGCAGCTGGTGGTGCCGGTGATGAATGCGCGCTATGCGCTCAACGCCGCCAATGCGCGCTGGGGCTCGCTCTACGACGCGCTCTACGGCACCGACGCTATTTCCGACGAAGGCGGCGCGGAGAAGGGCCGGGGCTACAACCCCGCGCGCGGCGACAAGGTGATCGCCTGGGCGAAGGCCTTCCTCGACGACAGCGTGCCGCTCGACCGGGCGAGCTGGACGCAGGCCACCGGCTTCGACGTCGCCATGGGCCGGCTGGCGGTGACGCTGGAGAACGGCGAGATCACCGGCCCGCTCGACGGGGCGCAGCTTGCCGGCTATCGCGGCGAG
>DAOMOI010000412.1:0-2140 GCA_035444225.1 Aquamicrobium sp.
CCGGCCAGCAGCGCCTCGTCGTCCTGCGAGGCGAGCGCTGCATGGACATCGCGCGCATAGGCGGCAAGCGCCGCGCCATGGGGCCAGCCCGGCTGCTGCGGCACGACGTTGCGCGCCAGCGCGGCGGCGAGGGCCTCCGTGTCGCCCGCCACCAGCGCCTTGCGATAGGCGTCGGCGCGGCCGTAGAACATGCGGGCCAGCTTCTTCATCCGCTTGGGCATGCTGACGTCGTTGATGCCGAGCTCGCGCAGCGAGTGATCGACATCCTTGAAGAACTCGTCGGTGACGTCCTGCGCCAGCTCGTCGAGGGCAGCGACCCCGTGCGCCCGCTCGAGGAACAGCACCATGTGCAGCGACAGCATCTCGTAGCGGCCGAGCGGCGTGTCCGGCACCTCCCAGCGCGAATAGAGGAAGGGCTGCCGCGCGGATGCCACGATTGCCTCATAGACAGCGTCGACAACCTGCCGGTTGGGCCGTCGCCCGAAGCTCAGAATGGACTTGAACATGGCTCACGCCCTCCGAAGGGCTGGTTTCGACCCGCGGCGCGGTTGCATCGCCGCGCAAGCTGGTTTACCGCTTTTGCCGCCCGGCGCAAGCCGCCGGCGCCACGGGAAGAAGATGGAGTTGCCGGTGCCTTCGCAGAATCTCACATCGGGCGTCGCCCGTCCGGCCCGCGCCCTGGCGGCAGCCGCCGGCATCGCGCTGCTGCTCGCCGGCTGCAACACGGCCGAGACGCTGAAGGCCAGCGAAACCCTGTCACACGGCTTCGTCATCGACCAGGAGACGCTCGACCTCGTGCCTGTGGGGTCGAGCCGCGAGCAGGTGCTGCTTTCGCTCGGAACGCCGTCGACGACCGCCACCTTCGACACCGAGGCTTTCTACTACATCTCGCAGACGCGCAAGCGCGCGGCCGCCTTCATGAACCCGCGCGTCGTCGACCAGCGGGTGCTGGCCGTCTATTTCGGCGAGGACGGGCGCGTCGCCAACATCGCCCATTACGGGATGCAGGACGGCAAGCTGTTCGACTTCGTCTCGCGCACGACGCCGACGGCCGGCCGCGAGACCTCGTTCCTCGGCGGCATGATCTCCGGCCTCGCCGGCGGCGGCACGCCGCCCAACCCGTTCGGGGCGGGCCAGTAGGCGCAACCAAACCGAGACTCGAAACGAAAAAGGCCGCGGGGATCGTTCCCGCGGCCTTTTTCTTTCCGGGCGAAGGGGGAAGGTTTTTCGCCTCCCCCGTTCCGTTGTCAGTGCGCCAGTATGGCCAGCAGCAGCAGGGCGACGATGTTGGTGATCTTGATCGCCGGGTTCACCGCCGGGCCGGCCGTGTCCTTGTAGGGATCGCCGACCGTGTCGCCGGTGACGGAGGCCTTGTGGGCCTCCGAGCCCTTGAGGTGCTTGACGCCGTCCTTGTCGGTGAAGCCGTCCTCGAACGACTTCTTGGCGTTGTCCCACGCGCCGCCGCCCGAGGTCATCGAGATGGCGACGAACAGGCCGTTGACGATGACGCCGAGCAGCGAGGCGCCGAGCGCGGCGAAGGCCGAGGCCTTGGAGCCGGAGATCAGCAGCACGCCGAAATAGACCACCAGCGGCGCAAGCACCGGCAGCAGCGACGGCACGATCATCTCGCGGATCGCGGCCTTGGTCAGAAGGTCGACCGCGCGGGCGTAGTTCGGCTTGGACGTGCCGGCCATGATGCCGGAATCCTCGCGGAACTGGCGCCGCACCTCCTCGACGATCGAGCCCGCCGCGCGGCCCACGGCCGTCATGGCGATGCCGCCGAAGAGGTAGGGGATCAGGCCGCCGAAGATCAGGCCCGCGACCACATACGGGTTGGCGAGCGAGAAGGAGATCTCGCCGACATCCGCGAAGTAGGGGAACTGGGCGCTGTTGGCCGCGAAATACTCCAGATCGTAGGAGTAGGCGGCGAACAGGACCAGCGCGCCGAGGCCGGCCGAACCGATGGCGTAGCCCTTGGTGACGGCCTTGGTGGTGTTGCCGACCGCGTCGAGCGCGTCGGTGGAGTGGCGCACCTCGGGCGGCAGGCCCGACATCTCGGCGATGCCGCCGGCATTGTCGGTGACCGGGCCGAAGGCGTCGAGCGCCACGATCATGCCGGCGAGGCCGAGCATGGTGGTCA
>DAOMOI010000413.1:0-2133 GCA_035444225.1 Aquamicrobium sp.
GGTGCCGACGCCGGCCTGCCCGGCCGCCCGCGCCAGCGCCTGCGTCGCGGCGGCGTTGGCGCTCATGAAAGCTTCTTCTGTCCCCGCGCCGCGCCCGACATGGGCAAGTCCGGCCAGATGGACAACCGCGCCGACGCCGGAAAGCAGGGCCTCCAGGTTCGATGCCGCCTCGAGCGGCCCCGTCTCGACGATCCTGATGCGCGGGTCGTCGCGCCATGCGGGCGGGCAGGATGCGGCGTCGCGCACGGCCAGCACCATCGGCCGGCCCGTCGCGGCGAGACGCGCCGCCAGATGGCGGCCGACGAAGCCGGTGGCGCCGGTGACCAGGATGGGCTGGAGATCCGTCATCGGATCAGCCGGGATATGCCACGCCGTCGGCGGCGCGCGGACTCGGGAAGGGTGGCGTCGCCCCCTGCCCGCCCGTCAGGATGTCGCGGATCATGCGCTGGCAGCGTTCGGCCATGAAGTCGAGCAGCAGCCGCACCTTCGGGTCCTGGAACTTCTTGTGCGGATAGACCGCGGCAAGCTGCACCGGCAGCGGCGGGCACGAGGCCAGCACCACCTTCAGCCGCCCGTCGCGCAGATAGGGCTCGATCTCGAAGCGCGGCTTGTTGACGATGCCGCGCCCGGCCAGCGCCCAGCCGGTGACGACGTCGCCGTCGTCGCTGTCGAACGGCCCGTGCACCTCGATGCGGGCGAGCCCGGCCGGCGTCCTCAGCGTCCAGACATAGTCCTTGGCGCCGGGATAGCGCAGCGGCAGGCAGTCGTGGCGACGGTTGGCGAGGTCGTGCGGGTCTGCCGGCTCGCCGCGCGCGGCGAGATAGGCGGGCGCGGCCGCCAGCACGCGCTCGCACTCCATGATGCCGCGCATGCGCAGGCTGGAATCCTCGAGCACGCCGAGCCGGAAGGCGACGTCGATCCCCTCCCTCATGATATCGACATTGTGGTCGGACAGCCTGAGCCGGACCTCGATGTCGGGGTAGCGATCGTGGAAGTCGGGGATGCCGGAGGCGATCAGCCGCCTTCCGAGGCCGAGCGGCGCGGTGACGCGGATGGTGCCGCGCGGCTGGCCCGACAGCGCGCTGACCGCGGCCTCGGCCTCCGCGACCGCGTCGAGCACCTGCCGCGCGCCCTGATAGAAGACGCGGCCGTGCTCGGTCGGCATCAATTGCCGTGTGGTGCGGTTGAACAGCCTGACGCCGAGATGCTTCTCCAGCTCCTTGATGCGGTTGGAGGCGACGGCCGGCGAGATGCGCATGTCGCGGCCGGCGGCCGAAAGGTTGCCGAGTTCGACCACCCGCACGAACACCGCAATATTGTCGAGATAGGCCATCCGGTTTCCTCTTCCCCTTCCCGGAGCATTATTTTCCAGAATTTTTTGAAAGTCATCGTGCATCTCCACTCTTTCGCTTTGAAGCGGAGGCCGTAAAGTCAGCGCGATTGCGTCCGCCGGGCGACGAGGCGGAGCGACGAGGGGAAGCGCATGCACGATTTCGCGATTTTCTGGGACTGGCTGTCCTTTGCCGCGCGGTGGCTCCACGTCGTCACCGCCATCGCTTGGATCGGCTCGTCCTTCTATTTCATCGCGCTCGATCTCGGGCTGGTGAAGCGCGAGGGCATGCCGGAGGGCGTCTATGGCGAGGAATGGCAGGTCCATGGCGGCGGCTTCTACCATCTCCAGAAATATCTGGTGGCGCCGGCGCGGATGCCGGAGCACCTGACCTGGTTCAAATGGGAATCCTACGCCACCTGGATGTCGGGCTTCGTGCTTCTGGCCATCGTCTACTATGCCGGGGCCGACCTTTACCTGATCGACCGCAACGTGCTCGACGTGTCGGCGCCGGTGGCGATCCTGATCTCCATCGCCTCGCTGGTCGTCGGCTGGCTGCTCTACGACCTGCTCTGCCGCTCGCCGCTGGCTAAGAACGATACCGGGCTGATGCTGGTGCTGTTTCCCATCCTCGTCGTGGTGGCCTGGGGCTACACCCAGCTTTTCACCGGCCGCGCCGCCTTCCTGCATATCGGCGCATTCACCGCCACGATCATGTCGGCCAACGTCTTCCTGATCATCATTCCCAACCAGAAGATCGTCGTCGCCGACCTGATCGCCGGCCGCAAGCCCGACCCGAAATA
>DAOMOI010000414.1:0-2090 GCA_035444225.1 Aquamicrobium sp.
GCGGTCGGGCAGGCGGATGAAGCGGCGCAGCGCCGGCGGCAGGCGAAGCAGCGCCGTCATCTCGTTGCGGTCGCGCCGGTGGCGCAGTTGCAGCGCGATCGAGAAGCCGAGATTGGGGATGAACGGGAACGGGTGCGCCGGGTCGATGGACAGCGGCGTCAGAACCGGGAACACCGCCTCCATGAAGTGCTCTTCCAGCCACGCCTTCTCCTCGCGCGTGATCGCCTCGGCGCGCGCGACCTCGATGCCCTCCTTGCGCAAGAGGCCGGTCAGCCGCGCATAGGTGGCCTGCTGGTCCTCCTGCAAGCGGCCGACCTCGAGCAGCAGCAGCTCGAGCTGCTGCTCGGGCGTGCGCCCGTCGGGGCTCTTGATGGCGATGCCCTCGCGGATCTGCCCGGCGAGGCCGGCGACGCGCACCATGAAGAACTCGTCGAGATTGGCGGCCGAGATCGACAGGAAGCGCAGCCGCTCCAGCAGCGGATGGCGCGGGTTCTCGGCCTCGTCGAGCACGCGGCGGTTGAACTGGAGCCAGGAGAACTCGCGGTTGACGAAGCGGTCGGGATTGCCCTCGGGCGCGGCGGCCAGCGCCTGCACCTTGCCCGTGAATTCGCTCTGCGCCGGCCTTATCTCGTTCATTTCCTCACCCAAACCATCGAAAGCGACTGCATCAGCAGCCGCGCGTTTCGTCAAGCCGCCTCCTGACAGGGTTTTATGACAGTTTCATATCGCGGCTTGCCAAGGACGCGATTATGCTGCAAACGCGAGGTCGAAGGCAGCAAGCTTGAGCATCCGGGAGCATGTCATGGCCGACCACCCGACGATCCCCCATTTCCAGAACGACGCGGGCCATCCCGCCATCGACATCGGGGTCAAGGAATTCATGTGCGTGGGCGCGACGCCGCCCTTCGACCATCCGCACGTGTTCCTCGACATGGGCGAGGACAACGAGCTCGTCTGCCCCTATTGCTCGACGCTCTATCGCTACGACCCCGCGCTCCGCGCCGACCAGACGCGGCCCGAGGGCGTGACCTACCACCCCCGCGCCGCCGCCTGAGGCGGCGGAGAGAGACGCCGGCATGGCCACGCCTTCCCGGCATGTCGCCATCGCCGGGGCGGGCATTGCCGGCCTGACGGCGGCGCTGTGCCTCGCCCGGCGCGGATTCTCCGTTTCCGTCTTCGAGCGCGCGGAAAGGCTCGAGGAAGTCGGCGCAGGCATCCAGCTTTCCCCCAACGCGACGCGGATACTGGAGCGGCTCGACCTTCTCGGCCCGGTCGGGGAGATGGCCGTCCGGCCCGAGGCCGTGGAGCTGTACCGGGCGGCATCGCTGCGCTGCATCGCCACCGTGCCGCTCGCCGAGACGGCGCTGCGGCGCTGGCGCGCGCCCTACCTTACCATCCATCGTGCCGACCTGCACGGCGTGCTGGCGCAGGCCGTCGAGGCATGTCCCGACATTACGCTCGAAACCGGCGTCACCGTGCGCGGCGCGACGCTGGCGGACAAGGGCGTGTCGCTCGCCATCGAGCGAGGGGGCGAGCGGGCAGGCGAAAACGCCGAGGTCGCGTGCGGCCTCGCCATCGGCGCCGACGGCGTGCGCTCGACCTTGCGCGGCACAGGCAGGCTCGCCCGGCGCGAGCGGTTCTCGGGCTATGTCGCCTGGCGGGCGATGACGACGCCGCGCGCCGGCAACGGGTTGATCCCGCCCGACAGGGTCAGCGCCTTCCTTCATCCGCGCTTCCATCTCGTCGCCTATCCGGTGCGGCGGGGCGAGGCGACGAACCTCGTCGTCATCGCCCGCATGGACGCGCCGGCCGAATCGGGCGCCGGGGCCGTGCGCCGCCTGCTGCCGCCCGGCATCGTCGACGGTGCGGCCGACGAGCTGGACGTCTTCCTTGCCGGGATCGACACATGGCTCGCCTGGCCGGTCGGCGAGGTCGCGGCCGATGCGCCCTGGGTCGAGCCGGCGGGGCTGGCGCTGATCGGCGACGCGGCCCACGCCATGGGGCCTTACGCGGCGCAAGGCGCGGTGATGGCGATCGAGGACGCGGCAGCGCTCGCCGCCGCGGTTGCCGCGCGGCCGGGCGATCTTGGC
>DAOMOI010000415.1:0-2087 GCA_035444225.1 Aquamicrobium sp.
GCCTGCGCGAAATCGCCCGAAGCGCCGAAACGCTGCGACAGCTCGCGGAAGAAGGCGAGATCGATATAGAGCTTCGAGTCGCCCGGGCAGTAGAACGGCCCCGAGGCCGACGAGGCGAAGCCGCAGGCCGAGCGCACCTGATCGGAGAACAGCACCAGCGCCGGCTCGCGATAGGTCTGGCCTTCCGCCTGGAAGATGCCGTTCCAGACGTCCTCGGTCTCGGCCAGCACGACGGAGACGAACTGGCCTTCCTCGTCGCCCGGCTGGGCTCCCGGTCTGCTCTCGGTCACCTGCGGGTTGGTCGAGCCGCCCTCCAGCAGTTGCAGCGGGTCGATGCCGCAGGCGCGCAGCGCGAAGAAGATGACGACGAGGATGATGATGCCCGAAAGCCCGCCGCCGCCGGCGCCGCGGCCGATGGGAAGCGGGATCTGCCGCCCCATGCGACCCATGCCGCCGGGGAGACCACCCCCCTGCCCGCGGCGATCCTCGACATTGCTGCTCTGGCGGCGGCCTCTCCAGCGCATCGGCTTTCATCCTTCTTCATTCCCGGCGCTGCGGCCGTCGAGGCCATTCTATAGCCTCCCCTACGCTGCCGGGAAACGAAAAGATGCTGACCCGCCACCTTCAGCCCGGCCGCCATCGGCCGGGAATCTGGATGTGCCCGGCCGCGAACAGCCCGGCCGAGACGAATGCGGCGCAAAGCAGCGCGGCGAGAGCGAGGCTCGCAATACCGCCACCCAGCGCGGCGAGGCTGTCGTGCATGATGCGCCCCGGCAGGAAGGTGAACGCGCCCGCCACGACGATGCCGCCGAGATACATGCCGGCGACATGGCCGCGATGGGCGGCGATATCGCGCCGCCGCGCCGCGCGCACGGCAAGCACGCAGCCGCAAAGCACGTAGAGCGACAGGAGATGGATCGGGCTGAAATCGCCGACCAGCCTTATCTCGTGGATGAAGAAGGTCGACAGCGACGTTGCCGCCATCAGGCCGATCCAGACGCGGCCGAGCGCGCGATGCAGCCGCGTCCCCTTCGGCCGCGCCAGCAGCCACGCGCCGATCAACGCGGCCGGAACCACGGTCGCGACATGGAACAGGACGGCAAAGGGCGCGTCGAGGAGCGGTATCGAAGACATATGGATCGAGCCTCGTCCGGTTGAAATCCGCCCCCTGTTCGTCCAAGCATCGCATGGGCTCAACTGGACCGACGTGGATCGGGGAAAGGAATTCGTGAACCGGCAGCTCGTGCAATCCGCGCTTCGCGAACTGCAAGCCTTCCTGCGCTCGCCGCGCTTCTGGAGCCTGTTTGCCGCGGTCGTCATCCTGTTCTGGATCACCGGGCCGTTCGGCACCGGCGCCACCCTGCCGGCGGCGCCCCGGCTCGGCTTCTGGCTGGTGATCCACGCCGCGACATGGGCCTGCGCGCTCACCTTCGTCGTCTTCGCCGACATCCTGCTCGAAAGATACATCGACAACCCCTTCGCGCGGATGATGACGGGCGCGGTCCTTGCGGCTCCTGTGATCGGCCTCGTCACCGAAGCGGTGCGCAGCGGAACGTTCGGCGGCGCGGTCACGCCCGCCAGCTATGCCGCGGCGCTCGGCACCGGCCTCGTCCTGTCGGTGCTGTTCTGCGTCATGACATGGCTGTCGATGCACCCCGTGCCAAAAGACCACGAGCCGCCGTCGACTCCCGCGCCGCCTCCGCTCCTGCGCCGCGTCAGCCCGGAGAACCGGGGCGCGCTTCTCCATCTCGCCATGCAGGACCACTATGTCGAGATCGCCACCGCGCGCGGCCGCGAGCTGGTCCTGATGCGCTTCGCCGACGCGCTGGCAGAACTCGGCGACACGCCCGGCCTGCGCGTCCATCGCTCGCACTGGGTGGCGGACGCGGCGGTGGATGCGCTCGCCCGCGATGGAAACCGCCCGACCGTGGTGCTGAAATCAGGCGCGCGCGTTCCCGTCAGCCGTCCCTATCTGGCCGCCGCCCGTCAGCGTTGGGGCTAAAGCGCGTCGCATCTTGTGCGCATCACCGGCACCGCAAGCGCCGCCCCTCATCCCCCTGCCGGGACCTTCTCCCCGTGAACGGGGA
>DAOMOI010000416.1:0-2034 GCA_035444225.1 Aquamicrobium sp.
CGGACATGGGCGAGGAAGAGACCGGAGCGGATCTGCCGGCACAGGCTCTTCAGGTTGCTGTCCGACCAGGCCGGCAGCACGTCGCGATAGAGGCCGGGCTCCGGCCGCCCGCCATACCAGGCGACGCCGAAGCCGTCGCCATTGGTGGCGGTCCTGCCTTCCAGCGCGTGGTGGCTCTGGGCGATCAGCGAATGGCGCGGCGCCGCCACGATGTCCTCGAGAAAGACCGGCTCGCCAAGATAGGCCGCCCATCGGCACATGGTCGCTTTCTCCCCGTTTGCCGCCATGCTGGCACGAAACCGGCAAGAAACCGTGAATCACGCCGGCGGCGCGATTGACCGCACGCACGGGCGCGGCCATAGCTTTCGGCCATGATCGGCTCGCCCTCCTCCACCTCGCAATCCCCCATCCTCGGCGTCGTGCGCCTGCCGCATGGGCAGGGGCTGGCGCTGCCCGCCTACGAGACGGCGGGCGCGGCCGGCATGGACCTGCGCGCCGCCGTGCCGGAGGACCGGCCGCTGATCCTCACTCCCGGCAGGCGCGCCGCCGTGCCGACCGGGCTGATCCTCGAAATCCCGGAAGGGTTCGAGGGGCAGGTGCGGCCGCGCTCGGGGCTGGCGCTCAAGAACGGCGTCACCTGCCTCAACGCGCCGGGCACCATCGACTGGGACTATCGCGGCGAGGTCAAGGTCATCCTCGCCAATCTCGGCGAGGAGGATTTTGCGATCGAGCGCGGCATGCGCATCGCCCAGCTCGTGCTCGCGCCCGTCGCGCAACTCGCGGTCGAGGAGCGCACGCAAGCCCGCGAAACCGCGCGCGGGACGGGCGGCTTCGGCTCCACCGGCACCGGCTGAACCGATCCTTGCCGACCCTCCCGGCAATCGAGGCCGGCAATTAAGGATTGGCATCCGCGTTTCTGTCTCTAAGAATAGCGCCAGCGGCGACGCCTGCGGCAAGAACAGCGCGCGAAGCCGGCAGGAGCAAACAGGGAGGAACCTTTCATGAAAAGCATCGCTCGCAATCTCATTGCCGCCGGGGCGGCCGCGCTTGCCATCGGCGCGGGCGCGACGAGCGCGAAGGCGCAGGAATTCATCAACGTGCTGACCGGCGGCACCTCGGGCGTCTACTATCCGCTCGGCGTGGCGCTGTCGGAGATCTACGGCCAGAACATTCCCGGCGCGCGCACCCAGGTGCAGGCGACCAAGGCATCGGTCGAGAACCTCAACCTGCTCCAGGCCGGTCGCGGCGAGATCGCCTTCACGCTCGGCGATTCGCTGAAGGAGGCGTGGGCCGGCAACACCGAGGCCGGCTATCCCGGCAAGCTCGACAAGCTGCGCGGCATCGCCGCCATCTATTCCAACTACGTGCAGATCGTCGCCTCGAAGGAATCGGGCGTCACCACGCTTGAGGAGCTGAAGGGCAAGAGCCTGTCGGTCGGCGCGCCGGCCTCGGGCACCGAACTGAACGCCCGCGCCATCTTCGAGGCCGCCGGCCTGTCCTACAACGACCTCGGCAAGCTCGAATACCTGCCCTTCGCCGAATCGGTCGAGCTGATGAAGAACCGCCAGCTCGACGCTACGCTGCAATCGGCCGGGCTCGGCGTCGCCTCGATCCGCGACCTCGCCACCTCGGTGCCGATCAACGTCGTCGCCGTGTCGCCGGAGATCATCGAGAAGATCGGCGCGCCGTTCATCGCCGCGACGATTCCGGCCGGCACCTATGAGGGCCAGACCGAGGACGTGTCCACCGCCGCTGTCGGCAACTTCCTCGTCAGCCATATCGAGGTGTCGGAGGAGACCGCCTACCAGATGACCAAGCTCCTGTTCGAGAATCTCGACAAGATGGCCGCCTCGCACGCCGCCGCCAAGGCGATCGACGTGCAGAAGGCGCTCGACGGCATGCCCGTGCCGCTGCACCCCGGCGCGGAGCGCTATTATCGCGAAGTCGGCGTGCTGAAATAGCACGGACTCGCCCACCGCGGCGCTGCCCCTCATCCGCCCTTCGGGCACCTTCTCCCCGTGAACGGGGAGAAGG
>DAOMOI010000417.1:0-2024 GCA_035444225.1 Aquamicrobium sp.
TGGAAGACGAGCCGCTTCGACTCGAAGCCGAGGAGTGCCTCCTCGAAGCCCGGCCATTTGCTTTCGATGACGCTCCAGACGAAGCCGGCGGCGAAGATGCGCTGCGCCATCGCCGCCAGCACGCGGTCGTCAGGCACCTGCGCCAGCGCCGCGTTGTCGGGAAGCGGCCCGATCAGCGCGGCAAGGGCGGCCTCGCCGCCCTTGCGCTGCGCCGCGCGGGCGCGGATCTCGGCAAACGGCTTCATGCGCCCCTCCCCGCCGCCCGCGGCGGCGATCCGCCTCAGCCGGCCACCGCCTGCTTTTGCGGGCGATCGACCTTGTTCTTCTTCAGCAGGTCCGAGACAAGGAAGGCCAGCTCCACCGCCTGGTCGGCATTGAGGCGCGGGTCGCAATGGGTGTGGTAGCGGTCCTGCAACTCCTCGTCGCGGATGGCGCGCGCGCCGCCGGTGCATTCGGTGACGTTCTTGCCCGTCATCTCGACATGGATGCCGCCCGGATGCGTGCCCTCGGCCCGATGCACCTCGAAGAAGGACTGGACCTCGCGCAGGATGCGGTCGAAGGGCCGCGTCTTGTAGCCGGCGGCGGTGATCGTGTTGCCGTGCATCGGATCGCACGACCACACCACCTTGCGCCCCTCCTGCTCGACCGCGCGGATCAGCTTCGGCAGGTGGTCACCGACCTTCTCCGCGCCGAAGCGCGCGATCAGCGTCAGCCGGCCGGGCTCGTTCTCGGGGTTCAGCAGGTCGATCAGCCGGATCAGCCCTTCCGGCTCCAGCGAGGGGCCGCATTTCAGGCCGAGCGGGTTCTTGATGCCGCGGCAATATTCGATATGGGCGTGGTCGGGCTGGCGCGTGCGGTCGCCGATCCAGATCATGTGGCCGGAGGTCGCATACCAGTCGCCCGAGGTCGAATCCACGCGCGTCAGCGCCTCCTCGTAGCCGAGCAGCAGCGCCTCGTGGCTGGTGTAGAAATCCGTCTCGCGCAGCGCCGCATGCGTCTCCGAGGTGATGCCGACGGCGCGCATGAAGTCGATGGTCTCGGAGATGCGGTCGGCCAGTTCCTGATAGCGGCTCGCCTGCGGGCTGTCGGCGACGAAGCCGAGCATCCACTTATGCACGTTCTCGAGGCTGGCATAGCCGCCCTGCGCGAAGGCGCGCAACAGGTTGAGCGTCGCCGCCGACTGGCGGTAGGCCATGCGCTGGCGCGCGGGATCGGGCACGCGCGAGGACTCGTCGAACTCGATGCCGTTGATGATGTCGCCGCGATAGCTCGGCAGCGTCACTCCGTCCTTGGTCTCGCTGTCGGAGGAGCGCGGCTTGGCGAACTGGCCGGCGATGCGGCCGACCTTCACCACCGGCTGCGCGCCGGCATAGGTCAGCACCACCGCCATCTGCAGGAAGACGCGGAAGAAGTCGCGGATGTTGTCGGCGCCGTGCTCGGCGAAGCTCTCGGCGCAATCACCGCCCTGGAGCAGGAAGGCCTCGCCATTGGCCACGGCCGCCAGATGGCGCTTGAGCTTGCGCGCCTCGCCGGCAAAGACCAGCGGCGGATAGGTCGAAAGCTGATGCTCGGTCTCGGCCAGCGCCTGCGCGTCCGGATATGCCGGCACCTGCTGGATCGGCATGTTTCGCCAGGAGTTCGGAGCCCATTTCGTCATCGTCGCACCCATTCGCCTCACGCGCAGGCGCCACGCGCCCGCAAAGGCTCCCGCACAGCCGGAAACCTCGCGGCTCCTTACACCAGACCGCCGCGCTGCGCCACCCTGCCGTGAACCCGGCGGAACGGGCAAGCCGTCCGGACGGCCCGCGAATCTTCCTCTGCCGCATCTGTGCAATCTTCGCGGCAAGGCTTGAACATGCCCGGGTTTCCGGCTATCGCGGCCATGTGGAGAGGTGGCCGAGTGGTCGAAGGCGCTCCCCTGCTAAGGGAGTAGGCTCCAAAAGGGCCTCGTGGGTTCGAATCCCATCCTCTCCGCCACTTGCCCTCGCGAAAGCGTTCTCCCGATCCGGCTGCGGCCGGATTTT
>DAOMOI010000418.1:0-1973 GCA_035444225.1 Aquamicrobium sp.
CCAGCAAGGCGCCGATCCAGAATTTTCGCCTGTGCCGGGGCGATCGTACCGGATCGCCGGAGAGATATGCCGCCGAAAGCGCCGCCAGCAATCCAAGAAACGGAGCAAGCACGCCGACGGTCGGCAGCGCGAACAGGGCCAGCTCGATCGCATAAAGATATCGCGGAAACGGATGCCCGGGCGCGGGCATTATGCTTCGCGTCGGAGGTGGCTCGACATGGAGCGCCAGCTTCCGTCATCCGACTTGACGATCAGCCAGGTCCGGGCCCGAACGGTATTGCCCCTGGCGGTTTCGTAGGCAGGGACGCTGAGGCGCATACCCCGGTCGTCCGGGGTGAATTCACCGAGAACGATCGAACCGTCGCCGAACTCGACGGTGCAAGCCGGGCCGGACGAACCGTCGTCATCCACCGTCACGCGGCCGCCATTGAAAGCGTGGCTGTAGGGAAAGTTGAAGCGCATCCCGGACTCCTATGCCGGCTTCATGATCCACGCGATACCGCGAGCGACCCAAAGACCGATCGTCAGGACAAAACAGATCGGGATCGCGAAGACGACCCAGACCGGGGCGATGTTCGAGCCGCCGATCATGCCAAGTACCGCTATGGCCAGAGCCGCCACCATGATCGCAGCCGGGACAAGGGCGGCCTTCCTCCACTTTCCCTCGAACAGCCAGAGCGCGAATGTGTTGAGGATCAACCAGACGATGGCGGCTTCGTGGACGTAATCCATGTTGATCCTCCGATAAGCGCCGGGGTGTGGCCATCACCATGCAAACGAGGCCGCTGGCGACCGAGAAGCCAGCATCCAGCTCCAATTGAAACCGCCCACGATGGAAAGCGCAAGATCGTGCCGGCGCTCGACCGCCCGCCGGGCATCCATCAGGTTGTCTCCGAAAAAGGGTTCGAGGAGGATAGACGGCACAGGCAATGGCATCCTTCTCCGGGGAAACGCTGCGCAAGCCGAGGCACGGCCATCCGGGGATGGCGTATATTACCGCTCTCCTCCCGCCGTCGGTGCATGAATCGCCGGCGTGCGAAGCGTTTGCGCGCGCCGGCGGGGCGGGACCGGGCTTTGGTGCATCGCCGGCATCGTCATGCGCCCGCTGGACCTTTCGCCGATGAC
Source organism: Aquamicrobium sp. (assembly GCA_035444225.1). Classification (GTDB taxonomy): domain Bacteria; phylum Pseudomonadota; class Alphaproteobacteria; order Rhizobiales; family Rhizobiaceae; genus Aerobium. The sequence continues at coordinate 1,126 of DAOMOI010000418.1, forward strand.
GCTTCATACCGGCAGGATGAGCCGCAGGGAACACCGACGCACATGACCGGACGCGACGAGATCGACCCCGCCTTCCTGCCCGTTGCCGGGGGACCGGCGGTCGAGTGGCGGGTCGCGCCGGGGCTGACCGGCTATGCGGCCGCGCTCGAATTCATGGAGGCGCGGGTGGCCGCGATCCGCGATCGGGGGGAGGCCGAACTCGTCTGGCTGGTCGAGCATCCGCCGCTCTACACCGCCGGCACCAGCGCCGAGCGCAAGGACCTGCTCCAGCCCGACCGCTTCCCGGTGTTCGAGGCAGGGCGGGGCGGCGAATACACCTATCACGGGCCGGGCCAGCGCGTGGCCTATGTGATGCTCGACCTGAAGCGGCGGCGCGAGGACGTGCGCGCCTTCGTCACCGCGCTCGAAGCCTGGATCATCGGCTCGCTCGCGCGCTTCAACGTCAGGGGCGAGCGGCGCGAGGATCGCGTCGGCGTCTGGGTGGCGCGGCCGGACCGGCCGCCGCTGCCGGACGGGCGCCCGGCCGAGGACAAGATCGCGGCGATCGGCATCCGGCTGCGGCGCTGGGTCAGCTTCCACGGCATCGCCGTCAATGTCGATCCCGACCTTTCCCATTTCGGCGGGATCGTGCCATGCGGCATCGCCGGCTACGGCGTCACCAGCCTGGTCGATCTCGGCCTGCCGGTGACGATGGCCGATTACGACATCGCGCTGAAGGCGGCCTTCCGGGAGGTTTTCGGCCCGGTCGCCGGGAACGAGGCGGAGAACGAGGCCGGGGCAGAAGCGGGGGCGTGAAAGGCAGGTGACCGGGGCTTTCGCCCAAACCTCTGCCTTCGCTCCAGATTCCG
>DAOMOI010000419.1:0-1972 GCA_035444225.1 Aquamicrobium sp.
AGACTGAAAGGACCTAATCCGATGCTCGATCCGATCGTCTCGTTCTTCGCCCGCCTGTTCCAGCTCGTCGGCAGGGGGCTCGGCCTTCTGGTCGGCGTGCTTTTGTGGCCGTTCCTGTGGCTCGGGCGCTGGTACGGCCAGCGCGGCTGGATCCTGCGCGGCGTGGTCGGCGCCATCCTCGCCGTCATCGTCGGGCTCTACGGCTATTTCTTCTACGTCACCCAGTTCTGGAACGGCTTCGACCCCGACTATCCGGTGGCGCTGGTCGAGACGCGCGGTACCGAGGCCGCCGGCCAGCCCCTGGCGGCGACAGGCTCGGGACAGAGCTGCAAGCCCTCGGCCATCGCGACGGTCACCGCCGACCTCGTCGACCTGAACGTCAACCGCAACGCCTGGATTTCCTCGATGCTGGTGTCGAAGGCGGGGCTGTTCGGCATCGAATGGCGCAACACGCCGTTCTTCGACAACAAGGCCGCGTTCCAGCTCGGCATCAATCAGGTCATCCGCCGCACCACCACCGAGCTGGTCGATACGCTCGGCCGCGTGCGCGGCACCTCGCAGATCGACCAGAATTTGCAGGACGCGCGCACGGCCATGGCATGGTCGGAGACCGCCTGGTATATCGGCTGGCGCGGCCCGACCCGGCCTTCGCCCAGCGTGTTCCGCGAGGGCATCGAGAAGCTGCGCGCCTTCAATGCGAGCCTCGAACGCTGCCAGGCCACCTTCGACGCGCGCGCCGACAATCTGATGCAGTTCCTCGACCGCATGGCCGGCGACATCGGCTCGACCTCCGACATATTGCGCCAGCGCATCGAGGCATCGGATGCCGGCTGGTTCGACCTGCGCGCCGACGACCGCTTCTGGTTCGCCTATGGCCAACTTTATGCCTATTACGGCATCCTCGTCGCCTCGCGCTCGGACTTCGCTTCGGTGATCGCCGAACGCAACCTGACGACGCTGTGGACGCGCATGGAGCAGAATCTGCGCGCCTCGCTCAACGTCCAGCCATGGATCATCTCCAACGGCAACGAATCGAGCGCGTTCTTCCCGTCGCATCTGGCGACGATGGGCTTCAACCTGCTTCAGGTGCGCTCCAATCTGGTCGAAATCCGTTCGGTCCTCGACCGCTAGAAATATCCGGCGGGGAGGGCGGCATGACGGGGTTCCGGTCCGACATCGAGATCGCGCGGGCGGCGGTGAAGAAGCCGATCGTCGAGATCGGGGCGAAGCTCGGCATCCCGGCCGAGGAACTGCTGCCCTACGGCCACGACAAGGCCAAGGTGTCAGCCGGCTTCATCCGTTCGCTGGAAGGCCGGCCGGAGGGCAAGCTGATCCTCGTCACCGCCATCAACCCGACGCCGGCGGGCGAGGGCAAGACCACCACCACCGTGGGCCTCGGCGACGGGCTGAACCGCATCGGCAAGCGCGCGGCGATCTGCATCCGCGAGGCCTCGCTCGGGCCGAATTTCGGCATGAAGGGCGGCGCGGCCGGCGGCGGTCATGCGCAGGTGGTGCCGATGGAGGAGATGAACCTCCATTTCACCGGCGACTTCCACGCCATCACCAGCGCGCACAACCTGCTCGCCGCCCTGATCGACAACCATGTCTATTGGGGCAACGAGCTCGGCATCGACACGCGCCGCATCGCCTGGCGGCGGGTGATGGACATGAACGACCGGGCGCTCCGGCACATCGTCGCCTCGCTCGGCGGCGTCGCCAACGGCTTTCCGCGCGAGGCCGGCTTCGACATCACCGTCGCTTCCGAGGTGATGGCGATCCTGTGCCTGGCCCGCGACCTGAAGGACCTCCAGCGCCGGCTCGGCGACATCATCGTCGGCTACCGGCGCGACAGGTCGCCAGTCTTCGCCCGCGATCTCGAGGCCGACGGCGCCATGGCGGTGCTGCTCAAGGAGGCGATGCAGCCCAACCTTGTCCAGACGCTGGAGAACAACCCCGCCTTCGTCCATGGCGG
>DAOMOI010000420.1:0-1964 GCA_035444225.1 Aquamicrobium sp.
GCGGCCTTCGTCGTGCTGCGTCTCGTCGGCGTTCTCGTGCAATGGCTGGCGCGCAAGGCCCCGCGCGTGCGCGGGGCGGCGCTTCGGCTCGCCATCGGCAACATCCACCGGCCCGGCGCGCTGACGCCTTCCGTGGTGCTGTCGCTCGGGCTGGGACTTACCCTCGTCGTCACGCTGGCGCTGATCGACGGCAACCTGCGCCGGCAGATCGCCGGGACGCTACCGGAACATGCGCCCAACTTCTTCTTCGTCGACATCCAGAGCGGCGAGGTCGACGCCTTCGCCGATCTGATCGCGGCGGAAGCGCCGAACGGCAAGCTGGTGCGGGTGCCGATGCTGCGCGGCCGGGTGATGGCGCTGAACGGCACCGACGTGCGCGAGCTCGAGGTGCCGCCGGAGGGCGCATGGGTGCTGCGCGGCGACCGCGGCATCACCTATGCCCGCAACGTGCCGGAGAACTCGACGCTCTCGCAAGGGCAATGGTGGCCGGACGGCTATGACGGCGAACCGCTCGTCTCCTTCGCCGCGCAGGAAGGACGCGAGCTCGGCCTCAAGCTCGGCGACACGGTGACGGTCAACGTGCTCGGCCGCAACATCACCGCGCGCATCGCGAGCTTCCGCGAGGTTCAGTGGGAATCGCTCGCCATCAACTTCGTCATGGTGTTCTCGCCCAACACCTTCGCCGGCGCGCCGCATTCGTGGCTGGCGACGCTGTCCGACCCCGAAGCCACGCCGGCCGAGGAGGCGAAGGTGCTCAACGCCATCACCCGTGCCTTCCCGGCGGTGACGAGCGTGCGGGTCAAGGACGCGCTCGACGTCATCAACGGCCTCGTCGCCCAGCTCGGCACGGCGATCCGCGCCGCGGCGGCGATCGCGCTGATCGCCTCGGTGCTGGTGCTTTCGGGCGCGCTCGCCGCCGGCAACCGCGCCCGCGTCCACGACGCCGTGGTCCTGAAGACGCTGGGCGCGACGCGGCGCACGCTGATCAAGGCATTCTCGCTCGAATACGCGCTGATCGGGCTGGCGACGGCGATCTTCGCGCTCGCCGCCGGCGGGGCGGCGGCGTGGTTCGTCGTCGCGCGCATCATGTCGCTGCCGTCGAGCTTCCTGCCGGAAGTGGCCCTGTCCACCCTGCTGCTCGCGCTGGCGTTGACCGTCGGCTTCGGCCTTGTCGGCACGTGGCGGGTGCTGGGCCACAAGGCAGCGCCGGTGCTGCGCAATCTGTGACGCTAAAGAAAAAGTGATGGCGAGAGCGCATTCACAGCGCATTTCACCCTGAAACGCCCTTGTCGCGGCGGGCAAGAATCCTCATATTTGCCGCAGGCATGCTGGAGTCCCGCCAGCGGCGCCTGGGAGCCTGCGAAACGCGCGCGCCCGACACCCGACGGGACATGAGCAGATAAGAGGATTTTTCATGGCTGACCTTCGCAACTACCAGGCTCGCGTCGCGGCCGCCGGCTCGCGCGCCGACGCCGCGATCGACGAGGGCCTGCGCGCCTACATGATCAGGGTCTACAACCTGATGGCGCTGGGTCTTGCGATCACCGGCCTCGCCGCGCTCGGCACGGCGATGCTCGCCACCACCACCGATCCCTCCGCCGCCGTCGCCCAGCTCGGCAACGGCAAGATGCTGACCTCGCTCGGCGCCGCGCTCTACGGCTCGCCGCTGCGCTGGGTCGTCATGCTCGCGCCGCTGGCGATGGTGTTCTTCCTGTCGTTCCGCGTCGAGAAGATGAGCCTCTCGGCCGCGCAGACCACCTTCTGGGCCTTCGCCGCCGTGATGGGCATCTCGATCTCGTCGATCTTCCTGGTCTACACCAGCGCCTCGATCGTCCAGACCTTCTTCATCACGGCAACCGCGTTCCTGGCGCTGTCGCTCTACGGCTACACCACCAGGCGCGACCTGTCCGGCATGGGCTCGTTCCTGATCATGGGCGTGATCGGCCTGATCCTGGCGATGCTGG
>DAOMOI010000421.1:0-790 GCA_035444225.1 Aquamicrobium sp.
GATCGATCTCGGCGTCGGCGTCTACCGCGACGAGACCGGCGCGACGCCGGTGATGCGCGCGGTGCGCGAGGCGGAACGCCGCCTGCACGAGGGCCAGACGACCAAGACCTATCTCGGCCTTGCCGGCGACACCGCCTTCAACGCGCTGATGATCGGGCTGGTGATGGGCGAGGACGCCGACCGGACGCGCCTGCGCGCGGCGCAGACGCCGGGCGGCACCGGCGCGCTGCGCGCGCTGGCCGACCTCGTAAAACTAGCCCGGCCCGAGGCCACCGTCTGGGTGCCGGACCCGACCTGGCCGAACCACCTGCCGATCCTGCGCGCCGCCGGGCTGAAGTTCGCCGCCTTCCCCTATTACGATCCGGCGCAAGGCATCACCTTCGACGCCGCGATCACGGCGCTGAAGGGCGCGGCCGCCGGCGACGTGGTGCTGCTGCATGGCTGCTGCCACAACCCCACCGGCGCCGATCTTACCCTCGATCAGTGGGGCGCCATCGCCGGGCTGGCCGTGGAGCGCGGCCTCACGCCCTTCGTCGACATCGCCTATCAGGGCTTCGGCCAGGGGCTGGACGAGGACGCCGCCGGCGTGCGGCTGCTTGCCGCGCGCGTGCCCGAGATGCTGGTCGCGGCGAGCTGCTCGAAGAACTTTTCCGTCTATCGCGACCGCGCCGGCGCGGCGATCCTGCTCGGCCGCAACGAGGCGGAAGCGGAGGCCGCCTACAGCCAGCTTCTCGGCGTCGGCCGTGGCGTCTGGTCGATGCCACCCGACCACGCCGCCGCCTGCGTGCGC
>DAOMOI010000421.1:800-1954 GCA_035444225.1 Aquamicrobium sp.
ATCGTGCTGGAGGATGCCGGCCTGCGCGCCGACTGGCGGCAGGAGCTGGAGAGCGTTCGCACGCGCATGATCTCCTTACGCCAAGGCTTCGCCGAGGCGCTGCGCCGGGCGTCCAATTCCGACCGCTTCGATTTCGTCGCCGACCAGCGCGGCATGTTCTCGCGCCTCGGCCTGACGCCGGAGGAAGTGACGCGCCTGCGCGAGGAGCACGGCATCTACATGGTCGGCGACAGCCGCTTCAACGTCGCCGGCCTGCCCGGCGACCGGCTCGACGAGCTTGCCGCCAAGGTCGTGGCGGTGCTGCCGTGAGCGTCGAAGCGGCCATCGCCGCGCGCCGGACCGATACGCCGGAGCGGACCCGCGCAAGGGCGCTCGACGCCGCCGACGCGCTTGCCCCCTTGCGCGCCCGCTTCGACCTGAGCGAAGGCGAGATCTATCTCGACGGCAACTCGCTCGGCGCGATGCCGTCCTCGGTTCCGGCGGCGATTAACGCAGCGCTGACCGAAGGTTGGGCCAAGGACCTGATTCGAAGCTGGAACGACCGCGACTGGCACAACCTGCCGGTCACGGTCGGCGACCGCCTCGCCCCGCTGATGGGCGCGAAGGCCGGCGAGGCGCTGGCGGCGGATTCCACCTCGGTCAATCTCTACAAGGCGTTCTGCGCCGCGATGCGCATGCGGCCGGGGCGCATGGGCGTCGTCTCCGAGCGCAACAATTTCCCCACCGACGTCCACATCCTGCAAGGCGCGATCGCCAACGTCTTCCCGCAGGCGCGGCTCTCGCTGGCCGACGACGACGACGAATCCGTGCTGGCGCTGATCGACGCCGGCACGGCCGTGGTGTGCTTGAGCCACGTCAACTACCAGACCGGCCGGCTGCGCGACATGGCCCGCGTGACGAAAGCCGCCCACGAAGCCGGCGCGCTGGTCATCTGGGACCTGTGCCATTCGCTCGGCGCGCTGCCGGTGGACCTCAACGGATGCGAAGCCGATTTCGCCGTCGGCTGCACCTACAAATACATGAATGGCGGCCCCGGCGCGCCGGCCTTCCTGTTCGTCGCCGGCCGCCATCTCGACGCCGCGCAGAACCCGCTGACCGGCTGGCAGGGCCATGAAGCGCCGTTCGGCTTCGAAATCGACTATCGCCCGGCCGAG
>DAOMOI010000422.1:0-1953 GCA_035444225.1 Aquamicrobium sp.
CGCATCCGCGAGGCGGTTTCTTCCCTGCGAGGCCGCGGCGTCTCCGTCATCCTTGTCGAGCAGCGGGTCGAGGCGGCGCTGTCGCTCGCCGACCGCGTCGCCTTCATCGAGAACGGGCAGAGCCGCGAAATCCTTGCCGCCGCTGAAGTGCGGACCGATCCCGAGCGGCTGCGCCGCTATGTCGGCGTCGGCTGAGCCTACTCCGCCTCACCCTCGAGCGCCGGGACGGCGACGCCTGCCATCTCCGCGGGCGATGCGCAGCGTCAGCGCCTTGCGTGCCGCGGCCGCCAGCCGGTGCTCGGGCGCCTCGCGCAGCATTTCCGCGCCGTAGCCGTCGGAAAGGATGAAGCCGGCCTCGTCCGGGAAGATCGCCGCCGGCACCTCAGGGTGGGTGGCGAAGAAGAAGCGGTCGCAGAACAGCCGGTATTCGGGCCATTTGCGGTCGGTGCGGAAATCCTCGACCGACGACTTGATCTCGACGATCCAGATGTCGCCCTTGCGCGTCAGCGCCACGAGGTCGGCGCGCCGCCCCGTCGCCAGCGGCAGCTCGGGAATGGCGACCGCACCCATCGCGATCAGCAGGCGCTGGACGCCGCGGCGCACCAGCATCGCCCGCTCGGACTGGCGACCGTCGGCAAGCGGGTTGAAGGGAATCGCTGAAACGATGGGCATGGGCGCGAGGATGCCACCGCCGGCAGCCGCTGTGAAGCGGCTCAGCGGCAGTCCTTCTTCTCGGCCCCGGCGATGTCATCGAGGATCGGACAGTCCGGGCGCTCGTCGCCGTGGCAGGCCTTGACCAGCACGTCGAGCGTGCGCCGCATGGCCTGCAATTCCGCGATCCGCTCGTCGATGGCCGCGACATGGGCAACCGCGATCTCGCGCACATCGGCGCTGGAGCGGCCCTTGTCGCGATAGAGCGCCATCAATTGCCGGCACTCCTCGATCGAGAAGCCCAAGCCGCGCGCCCGCTTGAGAAAGGCGAGGCCGTGGATGTCCTCGGCGGAATAGTCGCGATAGCCGTTGGCGGCGCGGCCGGGGCTGAGCAGCCCGACCTCCTCGTAGTAGCGGATGGTCTTGGCCGGCAGGCCGGAGCGGCGCGCGGCTTGCGAAACGTTCATTCGATCGCTCCTTTGCTTTCGCCGGGTTTCATATTGGCGCGGCTTCGAGGCCGAAATGTTGCCGATTTGCCATATCCGGTCATCGACCTGCGACAAAATCACACGCCAAGGCGGCGGATGGGCTTGGCAAACGCCACCGGGTAGGCGAGAAGAACCATGGCGAAATTGCGGCTCGAATCGGGCGGCGTCCGGTCAACAGGGTTTGCACCTCCTATGAAGTTGAGACAGTTCCTCATCGTCGCGGCGCTCGGCGCCCTCACCGCCCTTGCCGGCTGCACCACCGGCGGCGGCATGTTCTTCACCGCCGATTACGGCTCGAAGAAGGATGCCGGCTATCAGCTGCCTGCGATCCCCATCACCCAGGTGCCGGCGAAGTACCACCGCCAGATCGTCCGCTACAAGACGGACGAGGCGCCCGGTACGGTGATCGTCGATACCGGAGAAAAGTTCCTCTACCTCGTCATGGCCGACGGCAAGGCGATGCGCTACGGCATCGGCGTCGGCCGCGAGGGCTTCGAATGGCGCGGCACCTCGCGCGTGGCGATGAAGCGCGAATGGCCGACCTGGACGCCGCCGGCGGCGATGATCGGCCGCCAGCCCGAGCTGGCCAAGTGGCGCGGCGGCCAGCCGGGCGGCCTGTCCAACCCGCTCGGCGCGCGCGCGCTCTACCTGTTCAACAAGGGCGGCGACACCGGCTATCGGCTGCATGGCACGCCGGAGTGGAAGTCGATCGGCCACGCGATGTCGTCCGGCTGCATCCGCCTCATCAACCAGGACATCATCGACCTTTACAACCGCGTCGACGTCGGGGCCAAGGTCATCGTAAAGTAGGGCT
>DAOMOI010000423.1:0-735 GCA_035444225.1 Aquamicrobium sp.
CAGGCCGAACGTGAGCAGGGTGAGCGGATGCCTGGCCTCGTCGAGCCGCAGGCCCTCGACATAGGGCCACGGCAGCGGCTGGAACAGGCCCTTCTGGCCCGGCATCTCGTCCGGCCGCACCACGGTCTCGAAGGCGACGTATTTCGCGCTGCCGAGCGGCTCGACCGCATCGAGCAACGCGGCCAGCGGAAAGCCGATCCAGGGAATGACCATCGACCACGCCTCGACGCAGCGCATGCGATAGACGCGCTCCTCCAGCGGCATGGCGCGCAACTCGTCGAGGCCGAAGCTGCGCGGCTTCGCCACCAGCCCGTCGACTTGCAGCGTCCACGGCTCGGGCTTGAACCCGCCGCCATAGCGCGACGGATCGGACTTGCCGGCGCCGAACTCGTAGAAATTGTTGTAGCTGGTCACGTCCTTCTGCGGCGTCGGCGGCTCCGTCGTGCCGAAGGGACCGGGCTTCACGGCAAGCGGCGTCGCGACCGCCGGCCCGGCCCACAGCGCGGCCGCCGCGCCGGCGATCAGCGCGCGGCGGTTGAGCCAGGCGGATTCCGGCGTGATATCGGACTGCGGCACCGGGGGAACGCGATAGGCGGCCATGGCGAATGCTCCTGTGCGGACGGGCGCCGCCATCCTAGCAGGAAAAGCAAGGCAAGGCGGCGGCGAAAAACGCGCGGTCGCAAGCACTTTTCGGTGTTCTGCTTTTCAGTCTGATGGGTCGGCGCTGCCCCTCAC
>DAOMOI010000423.1:806-1929 GCA_035444225.1 Aquamicrobium sp.
GTTCACGGGGAGAAGGGGCCCGAAGGGCGGATGAGGGGCGGCGCCGACGCTGAGGGCTGCTCCGCTATCCGAACCTTCCCGTCCTCGGAAAGCCCTTGGGCACCATGCGGCCGGCAGAGGCGCGGGCACCGATCCATTCGGAGAGCTCTTCCTTCGAGCGGGTGAAGGTGCGGTCGGCGGAGTCGTGCCATGAAAGCCCCTCGGCAAGGGCGAAGGTCTTGATGTCGGAAACGCCGCCATCCTTGTATTTTTGCAGCCGCACGCCCTTGCCACGCGCCATTTCCGGCACCTCAGCCAGCGGGAAGACGAGGAGCTTGCGGTTCTCGCCGACGATGGCGACATGGTCGCCCGCGACCGGCACGCACAGCTTGGCCTCGTCGGGGGCCTTGACGTTCATCGCCTGCTTGCCCTTGCGGGTGTTGGCGACCACCTCGGTCTCCGGCACGACGAAGCCGTTGCCGAGATGGGAGGCCAGCAGCAGCTTGCGCGCGGGATCGTGGACGAAGGCGGTGACGATGGCCTGATCGTTCTCCATGTCGACGATGATGCGGATCGGCTCGCCATGGCCGCGCCCGCCCGGCAGGCGGTCGGCGCCGATGGTGTAGAATTTTCCGCCCGTCGTGAAGACGAGGATCTTGTCGGTGGTCTGGGCGTGGAAAGCCAGCTTCAGGGCGTCGCCCTCCTTGAAGGACAGCGCCGAGAAATCCGCGAGATGCCCCTTCATCGCCCTGAGCCAGCCCTTTTCCGAGACCACGACCGTCACCGGCTCGCGCTCGATCATCGCCTGCGCGATGTGCTCCTCGTCATGCTCGGGCGCGTCGGCGAACTGGGTGCGGCGGCGGCCGAGCTCGGTGTGCGAGCCGAAGCGGTCGCGCAGCTTCTCGACCTCCCAGCGGATCGTCTTCCACTGTTTCGCCTCGGAGGCGAGCAGCGCCTCGATCTGCGCCTTCTCGGCCGAGAGCGCGTCGAACTCCTTGCGGATCTCGAACTCCTCCAGCTTGCGCAGCGCGCGCAGGCGCATGTTGAGGATCGACTCGGCCTGAAGGTCGGTCAGGTCCCAGCGCGCCATCATCACCGGCTTGGGCTCGTCCTCCTCGCGGATGATGCGGATGACCTCGTCGAT
>DAOMOI010000424.1:0-1928 GCA_035444225.1 Aquamicrobium sp.
CACCATGAGCTGGAAATGGATCGGCAGGAAATATTCGCCGACGATATGCAGCCGCGATTCGGGCAGCAGGTAGTGGATGTCGGCGACGCGGCCGGCGAGCGTGTTCTCGATCGGGATCATGGCGAGGTCGGCCTTGCCGCTCTCGACCGCGTTGAACGCGTCCTCGAAGGTTGGGCAGGGCAGCGGCTCCATGCCGGGGAACATGTCGCGGCAGGCGGTGTCGGAGTTCGCCCCCGGCTCGCCCTGAAAGGAAATCCTGTTGGTCTTCGCGGCCATCGCTGCCTGCCTGTCTATCCTTGATAATTCCCAGAAATCAGCGCGCGGGCGCGCTCCAGATCGTCCGGCGTGTCGACGCCGAGCGGCACGGTGTCGACTATCCCTGCGTCGATGCGCATGCCGGCTTCCAGCCCGCGCAGCTGCTCCAGCTTCTCGCGCCTTTCCAGCGCCGATTGCGGCAGCGACACGAATCGCTCCAGCGCCGCGCGCCGCCAGGCATAGATGCCGATGTGGTGGTAGAGCGGCCCCTCGCCCCATGGCGCGGTGGCGCGGGTGAAGTAGAGCGCGCGCAGCCGGGCGGGCGCTATGGGCGAACCGACGATCTTGACCACGTTGGGGTTGGCCTTCTCCTCCTCGCGCACGATCCCGGCGCCAAGCGTGCCGATATCGACATCCGGCTCGTCGAGCAGGGAGGCGGCGCGACCGATCAGCGCAGGCTCGATGGTGGGCAGGTCGCCCTGGAGGTTGAGCACGGCTTCAGCCCTGCCCTCGGGATCGAGCGTCTGCAGCGCCTCGAAGATGCGGTCGGAGCCGGACTGGTGGCGCTCGGACGTCATCACCGCCTCATGGCCGAAGGCGGCGGCCGCATCCCGGACCTCGGGCGAATCGGTCGCGATCGCCACGCGGCCGACGCCGCTTTCGCGCGCCCTGTCGGCGACATGGACGATCATCGGCCGGCCGGCGATGTCGGCGAGCGGCTTGCCCGGCAGACGGGTGGCGGCCATGCGGGCCGGGATGAGAACGAGAATCGACATGAGTGCAGGTGGTGCGGCTGAAGGCGAAAAGCGGGTTGCGGGGCAGCGGCCCGGGTGAAACGTCCCGAACCGCACGGTATGTGTCGAAACGGCTCTTATATGTGTTGCAAGGATCGAGCAAAAGACCTAGTTTCCGCGCGTTTTTCACCGGCATCTACCGCTCGGGGGACTGACGGCCCACAACCCTCAAGAGGAGGCGCTTGGGGGCCGCGCACGGCGGATGGACAAGGGAGTATTGGCAGATGATGGACTCGTTCGAACTCAACAAGCTGATCGGCGCATTTCTTGCCGTGGTATTCGTGGTCTTTTCGGTCAGCATCGTGTCCGACGCCATCTTCGCCACCCATGCGCCGGAGACCCCCGGCTACGCCATCGAGGTGGCCGAGACCGAAACCGACGCCGGCGGCGCCGCCGAGGAAGCCGGCCCCTCGGTCCTCGACCTTCTCGCCACCGCCGACGTCGCCGCCGGCCAGACCGCCTTCCGCAAGTGCGTGGCCTGCCACACGGCCGAGGAGGGCGGCGCCAACAAGGTCGGCCCGAACCTCTACGGCGTCGTCAACCGCCCGATCGCCTCGCATGAGGGCTTCAACTATTCGGCCGCGATGCGCGAATTCTCGCAAGGCGGCTCGGTCCACTGGGATTACGAGCACCTGAGCGGCTTCCTCCAGTCGCCGCGCTCCTACGTCTCGGGCACGGCCATGGCCTTCGCCGGCATCCGCAACGTCCAGGAAGAAGCCAACCTGATCGCCTATCTGCGCTCGCTTTCCAGCGATCCCGCCCCGCTGCCGGAGGCCGCGGCCGAGGAAGAGGCCCCCGCCGGCGACGAGGCCGCTCCCGCGGACGAGGCGCCGGCCGCCGACCTGCACGCCCAGCCGCGCGGTCTGCGCGGGCTCCGCG
>DAOMOI010000425.1:0-1917 GCA_035444225.1 Aquamicrobium sp.
TGCCGTCACCCGCATCGGCAGGCCTCCCTCCGGCTGGGTGGTCAGCTTCTGCACCGGCCAGGGTTTCGTCTCGGCCACCGTGTCGAAGCGGAAGCGCGACATCAGCACGCCGAGCGCGATCATCGCCTCCTGCATGGCGAAGGCGGCGCCGATGCACACGCGCGGGCCGGCGCCGAAGGGCAGGTACTGGAAGCGGTCGATCTTGTCGCGATTCTCGGGATGGAAGCGCGCGGGGATGAAGGCGTCGGGATTCTGCCACAGCTTGCGATGGCGGTGGATGGTCCACGGCATGATCTGCACCTGCGTGCCGGCGGCGATGTCGAGGTCGCGCCAGCGCTCGGCTCGAATCGCCTCGCGGCTGATCGCCGCCGCCGGTGGATAAAGCCGCATCGCCTCCTCGAAGGCCGCGCGGGTGAACGGCATTTGGCCCAGCCATTGATAGGGATCGGGCGTTTCCGCCACCACGGCGTCGATTTCGGCCTCGACCCTGTCGCGCTCCCACGGCGCCCGCGACAGGCAATAGAGCGTCCAGCCGAGCGCGCGGGCCGTGGTCTCGTGGCCGGCACCGATGAAGGTGATGATGTTGTCCTCGATCTCGTCGGCCGAAAGCCCGTCCGGCCCTTCCGCCTTCAGCAGCAGGGTAAGGAAGTCGTTGGGCGAGCCCTCCGGGTCGCGTGCCAGCTTTTCCTTGCGCATCCGCATCGTCTCGGCCACCAGCGCGCGGAAGAAGGCGAGCGTCTTGCGTCCGCGCAGGCGGGTGATGCGCGGCAGCCAGTCGGGCGCGCCGATCAGGTCGAGCGGATCGACCCGGCCCATGGTCTCGAACAGATGGTCGACCTGGTGCGCGAAATCGCCCGGATCGCCGGCGATCTCGCCGGAGAACAGCGTCTCGGCGAGGATGTCGTAGGTCAGCATCGTCATGTCGCGGGCGATGTCGCGGACCATTCCGTCCTCGTAACGGTCAGCGAATGCCTCGCTGCGCTCCAGCATCGGCCGGGCGAAGCCGGCGATGTGGCGCGGCGTGAACACCGGCGCCATCGCCTTGCGCGACCGCTTCCACGTCTCGCCCTCGGCCGTCAGCAGTCCGTCCTTGAGGATCGGCCGCAATATCTTCTGGCGCACCCGCGCCATGCGGTAGTTGCCGGCATTGTCGACGAGGACGTGGCGCACCAGCGCCGGGTCGTTGGCGATGAGCAGCGGCCCGCCGATCCCGGTGCTTATCGACACGAACGGCTCGTTGTAGGACGGCTCGCCCCACAATTCGAGCGGGTTGCGATAGACGATGCGCATCAATTGCAGCGTCGAGGGCGGGCGCTGGCGCGGCCTCGGCGCGGGCGGCACGAAGGGGGCGGGGCTGGCGTCCATCGGCGGGCTCCATTTTCCTCCATCTAGGAGGCGCGCGGCCGGCTTTCAAACAACGCCGCGTCATCCCCATCCGAATCGGGCCGAATCGGGCGAAAACCTTGGAAAATCATGCTCGAAAGCCTATATTCGATGGACTTTCCGGCGCATGATTCGACTTGGCGCCATCCTCTCCCGAAACGGCAGAAACGAAACCTTCATGAGCGACGAAACCGAGAACGGCAGCGGCACCGACTATGGCGCGGATTCGATCAAGGTCCTGAAGGGCCTCGACGCGGTGCGCAAGCGGCCGGGCATGTATATCGGCGACACCGACGACGGCTCGGGCCTGCACCACATGGTCTACGAGGTGGTGGACAACGCCATCGACGAGGCGCTGGCCGGCCACGCCACGAAGGTGACGGTGACGTTGAATGCCGACGGCTCCTGCACCGTCACCGACAACGGACGCGGCATCCCCACCGACATCCATTCCGGCGAGGGTGTCTCGGCGGCCGAGGTCATCATGACCCAGCTCCATGCCGGCGGCAAGTTCGACCAGAATTCCTACAAGGT
>DAOMOI010000426.1:0-1894 GCA_035444225.1 Aquamicrobium sp.
TGGTGATCAGCGTCTCCGGCATCAGGTCGGGGAATTCGGTGACGAAGATCTTCTCGGGGCTGTTGCGCACCCATGCCGGGTCGTTGACCACCAGCGTCCTCGGGTGGATGCGCTCGAGCAGATGGGTGGTGGTGATGTAGTTCATGTCGAAGGGCGGGTCCTGCCTGAGCAGCACCACGTCCATCTGCGACAGGTCGATGCGCTCGGCCGCGCCAAGCGTGAAATGGTCGCCCTTGACGTCGCGCACCTGCATCGGCTCGGCGCGGGCGAAGACGGCGCCGCCCAGCATCGACAGGCGGTCGGGCGTGTAGTGCCACAATTCATGGCCGCGCCGCTGCGCCTCCAGCGACAGCGCGAAGGTGGTGTCCCCCGCGATGGAGACTGTCGAGATATGGTCCATCTGGACGGCGACCCTGAGCGTCATGGCGGCCCTTTCGCTTCATGCCTTGGCTGTCCGATGCTCTAGAGCATCAAGCGGCAAAACGGAAAGGCTTTTGGCCCCTTCCGCCAACGCTGAAACCGCGATGACGAAGAAATGAATTGGTTTCGGCCGGCCGCGAACCTAACCTAGCGTCATCTGCAACAGGCTTGGGGCTGCTCATGAGGTTTCTTGCAGGCATCGCGCTGGCGCTCGGCCTCGTCGCCGGCGGGCCGGCGGCATCGCAGGCGGCCACGCTCGTCGCCAGCGTCGACATCTCGACCCAGACCATGACCGTGATCCATCGCGGCAAGGTCAAGTATCGCTGGCCGGTCTCGACCGCGCGCAAGGGCAAGGTGACGCCGGCGGGCGCATGGACGGCGAAATGGCTGTCGAGGAACCACCGCTCCAGCCGCTACAACAACGCGCCGATGCCCTATGCGATCTTCTACAACGGCCACTATGCCGTCCACGGCACCAATCAGGTCGGCCGTCTCGGCAGGCCGGCCTCGGCCGGCTGCGTCAGGCTCGATACGCGGAACGCGGCCGTGCTCTACCGACTCGCCCGGCAGGAGGGGCTGAAGAACACGCGCATCGTCGTCCGGCGCTGAACCTCAGCGCCCAGCATTCCTCGTGGACAGGTGGCGCTCCCAGGCGAGCGCCGAGCCGACGATGCCGTCGAGATCGTCGAGGCGCGGCGACCAGCCGAGCTCGCGCCGCGCCAGCGACGGGTCGGCCACGACCGCGGCCGCATCGCCCGGCCGGCGGCCCGCAAGCCGCACCTCGAAGTCGCGGCCATGGACGCGCCTGACGCTGTCGAGCACCTCGAACACCGAATAGCCGTGGCCATAGCCGCAATTGGCGACGAGGTTCGCCCCACCCTGCCGCAGGCGCTCCAGCGCCAGACGATGCGCGGCGGCGAGGTCGCTGACATGGATATAGTCGCGCAGGCAGGTGCCGTCCGGCGTCGGATAGTCGGTGCCGAACACCTCGATATAGGGCCGCTTGCCGAGCGCGGCCTGCCCCGCGACCTTGATCAGATGGGTGGCGCCGGCGGTCGACTGGCCGGTGCGGCCCTTGGGGTCGGCGCCGGCGACGTTGAAATAGCGCAGCGCCGTGTAGCGCAGGCCGTAGGCGGCGCCGGCGTCGGCCAGCATCCATTCGCTCATCAGCTTGGAGCGGCCATAGGGCGATTCGGGATGGAGCGCGGCGTCTTCCGAAACCGGCTCGGCGCCGGCCGCGCCGTAGACGGCGGCCGTGGACGAGAAGATGAAGTGCTTGACTCCGCCCTTGACCGCCGCCTCGATCAGCGTGCGCGTCCTGACCGTGTTGTTGTCGTAATAGGCGAGCGGGTCGGCGACCGATTCCGGCACGACGATGGAGCCGGCGAAATGGATGATCGCGTCGATCTTGTGGGCGGCGAGCAGTTTGCCCACCAGCGCGGCATCGCCGACATCGCCGACGATCAGCCTGGCC
>DAOMOI010000427.1:0-1889 GCA_035444225.1 Aquamicrobium sp.
CCGCACGGTCCGGCGCGCTGGCCGCGGGCGGCGCCGCGCGGTCCTGGCGCTCGTTGCGCGGGAACAGGAAGCGCAGGATGCCGCCGCCGCGCCGCTCACCCGCTTCCTGCGCGTGGGCGGGCGACGGGCCGAGGCTTCCGCCCATGGAGGAGGGCAGCATGACGGCGAGCGCCAGCGCCGCGCAGGCGACGCGCGCCAGATGAAGCAGCCGCTCCGTCGATGCCTTCATGCCCGCTCCGTGATCCGCCGCTACCGGCCGCGCAGCTTCAGCAGCAGCTCCTTGCTGGGGTGGCCGTCCTCGGCCATGCCGAGGCGCTGTTGTAGCGCCTTGATCGCGGCGCGGGAACCCGTGCCGATCTTGCCGTCGATCTCGCCGTCGTAATAGCCGTGGGCGGAAAGCCGCTGCTGCAATTCCTGCGTCTCGGCGAAGGACAGCCGTGTGAACGGCCGGTTCCAGTCGCGCGCCAGTCCGCCATAGCCGGCGATCTCGTCGGCGAGCAGGCCGACGGCGAGCGCGTAGCGGTCGGAATTGTTGTAGCGCTTCAGCACGTTGAAGTTCTTTATCATCAGGAAGGCAGGGCCTTCGCGCCCGTCCGGCACCTTCAGCTCGGCGCTGTCGCCGGGCGAGGGATAGGGCTTTGCCCGCGCGCGGACGACGCCGATCGACTGCCACTTCGCCAGCGACATCGAGCCGCCGGGAAATTTCCTTCCCGCGGGCAGCGTCACCTCGTAGCCCCATGTCTTGCCGGTCTGCCAGCCGTTCTTGCGCAGGAGGTTGGCGGCGGTGGCGAGCGCGTCCGGCACCGAGTTCCAGATGTCGCGGCGGCCGTTGCCGTCGGCATCGACGGCATAGGCGAGATAGCTGGTCGGGATGAACTGGGTGTGGCCCATCGCGCCTGCCCACGAGCCCTTCAGGTGGCTCTCGTCGATGTCGCCGCTTTGCAGGATCTTCATCGCCGCGATCAGCTGCTGGCGGGCGAATTTCTGCCGCCGCTGGTCGGCATAGGCCAGCGTCGCCAGCGAGCGCACGACGCTGCGCATCACCTTGTCGTTCTTCAGCACCTCGCCATAGCTCGATTCCATCGACCAGATGGCGAGCAGGATGTGGCGGTCGACGCCGTAGGCGCGCTCGATGCGGTCGAGCCAGGGCTTCCACTGGCGCGCCATCTCGCGGCCGGTGCGGATCGTGTTCTCGTTGACGCGGTTGTCGAAATAGTCCCACACCGGGGCGGTGAATTCGGGCTGGTAGCGCGCCTTTTCCAGCACCTCCGGGTCGGGCGCGGTGACGCCGCGGAAGGCGCGGTCATAGGTGGCCCGGCTGATGCCGCTCTGCGCGGCGACGCCGCGGAAATCGGCGACCCAGCGCTGGAACTTGGCGTCGGCAAGGGCGGTGCCCGCCGGCAGGGCGAGTATGAGGGCCAGTCCCGCGGCGCGGATGAGCGACGGGAGGCGCGGGCCGGAAGCGGTCATGGATGTCTCCTTTTGCAAGCGCACAGGGAACCATTCATCGGCCACCGAAGTTAGGATTCGGTTTACCATAGTCTGCTTCGTCACACGAAAGCCGGTATTTCAGCCCGTATCCACCCCTTGTGATCGTTCCGATTCGCTATTCGTCAATCTCGGCATGAAAATGTCCGGCGAACAGCGCCCAAACTGCGAGACCCCGATAACGATGCGTAAAGTCAGAAAGGCCGTCTTCCCCGTCGCTGGCCTCGGCACCCGGTTCCTGCCCGCCACCAAGGCCATCCCCAAGGAGATGCTGACGGTCGTGGACAGGCCGGTGATCCAGTATGTCGTCGACGAGGCGCGCGAGGCGGGGATCGAGCATTTCATTTTCGTCACCGGCCGCAACAAGGGCGTGATCGAGGATCATTTCGACATCCAGTTCG
>DAOMOI010000428.1:0-1882 GCA_035444225.1 Aquamicrobium sp.
GGTCCAGGGGCCGGCCTTCGGCGGGGGCTTCGGCATGGTCTGCTGCGCCGACGTGGTGCTGGACACGCCGGCCGCCCGCTTCGCGCTGTCGGAAACCAGCCTCGGCATCCCGCCGGCGCAGATCGCGCCCTATGTCGTCGCCCGCCTCGGGCTGGCGCGGGCGCGGCGGCTGGCGCTGACCGGCTCGCGCATCGACGGAAGCGAGGCGGCGCGGATCGGGCTTGCCGACCTGGTGTTCGAGGATGCGGGCGAGCTGGAAGCCGCGCTGCGCGGCATCCTCAACGACATCGAAGGCGCTGGCGGTGACGAAGGAGCTGATCATGGCGAGCGGCGGCGGCGTGGCGTCGGACATGCTTGACCGGGCGGCGGCGGCCTTCACCGGCTGCATCCGCGGCGCGGAAGGCAGCGAAGGCATTGCGGCGTTCAACGAGAAGCGGCCGGCAGCATGGGTGGAGAAGATCGCATGAGCGGGCACATGAACGGGCGCATCGAGAAAATCCTGATCGCCAATCGCGGCGAGATCGCCTGCCGCGTGATCCGCAGCGCGCGGGACAAGGGCATCGCCACGGTTGCGGTCTATTCGACGGCGGATGAAGGCGCGCTCCACGTCGCGCTCGCCGACGAGGCGGTGGAGATCGGCGCCGCGCCGGTCGGCGAAAGCTATCTCAGGGCGGAGGCCATCATTGAGGCGGCCCGGCGGACGGGCGCGGATGCGATCCACCCCGGCTATGGCTTCCTGTCGGAGAATGCCGGCTTTGCGCGGGCGGTGGCGGCAGCCGGGCTGATCTTCATCGGCCCGTCGCCGGAAGCCATCGACGCCATGGGCGACAAGGCGGAATCGAAGCGGCGGATGATTGCGGCCGGCGTGCCCTGCGTGCCCGGCTATCAGGGCGAGGACCAGAGCGAGGAGCGCCTTTTGGACGAGGCGCGCGCGATCGGCTTCCCGGTGATGATCAAGGCGTCGGCCGGCGGCGGCGGGCGCGGGATGCGGCTGGTCCATGAGGAAGCAGCGTTCGCGCGGATGCTGCGCACGGCGAAGTCGGAGGCGCTGAATGCCTTCGGCGACGACCGCATGCTGATCGAGAAGGCGGTGATGCGGCCGCGCCATGTCGAGATCCAGGTGTTCGGCGACCGCCACGGCAACGTCATCCATCTGGCCGAGCGCGACTGCTCGATCCAGCGCCGTCACCAGAAGGTGGTGGAGGAAGCGCCGTCGCCGGCGGTGACGCCCGCCATCCGCGCGGCGATGGGCGAGGCGGCGGTGACGGCGGCGAAGGCGCTGTCCTATGTCGGCGCCGGTACCGTCGAGTTCCTGCTCGACGGCGACGGCCGGTTCTATTTCCTCGAGATGAACACCCGGCTTCAGGTCGAGCACCCCGTGACCGAGCTGGTGACGGGGACCGACCTCGTCGCCATGCAGATCGACGTCGCCGAAGGCGCGCCGCTGCCGCTGGCGCAAGAGGACGTCGCCGTCCACGGCCAGGCCATCGAGGTCAGGCTCTATGCCGAGGACCCGGCGCAGAACTTCATGCCGCAGACAGGCCGTGTCGCAAGCTGGCGACCGCCGCAGGGGCCGGGCGTCAGGGTCGATCACGGCATTATCGAGGGCGGCGAGGTCAGCGCCTTCTACGACCCGATGCTGGCCAAGATCATCGCCTGGGGCGAAACCCGCGAGCAGGCGCGCCGGCGTCTGGCGAAGGCGGTGGCGGACACGCGCATCTTCGGCGTCCGCACCAACCGGGCCTTCCTGTTGCAGGCGCTGGAAGCGCCGGCCTTCGCGGCCGGCGAGGCCACCACCGCCTTTGTCGAGGAGACTTTTGGCGACGGATACGCGCCGCCGGCAGAGCCTGCGCTGCCGCTGGGCGCGCTGGCGGCGGCGTGG
>DAOMOI010000429.1:0-1872 GCA_035444225.1 Aquamicrobium sp.
TGTGGCACTTTCCCTGGGGTCGCCCCCGCCGGCCGTTAGCCGGCATCGTGTTTCCTGGAGCCCGGACTTTCCTCGCCGGCGGCCTTTCGGCCGGTGCCGGCGCGGCCGCCCGGCCGACTGACGGATGCGTATAAAGGGGCTGGCGGCCGAAAATGCAACCGCAAACGCTTACGCGCCGCCCATATGCCGCTTGACCCTGGCGCAATAGGCGGCGGAAACCTTGTTCATCCGCTTGGCGCCATGGCCGGCATTGTAGCGCAGGATGGTGCCGCAGGTGTCGCCGCCGCCGAGCGCGTGCGCCCTCGCCAGATACTTCATGCCCCAGCGGATATTGGTCTCGGGGTCATAAAGACCCTTGGCGCTGCCCGAATAGCCCATCATCCGCGCCGTCGACGGCTTGATCTGCATCAGGCCGATCTCGCCGGCCCGGCCGCGCGCATTCGGGCGGTAATTGCTCTCGATGCGCACCACGGCGCGGGCGAGCGAGGCCGGGATGCCGTGCTGGGCCGCGTGGCGCGAGATGATCGCGTCATAGGCGGAAGCGCCGGCGGTAGGCCGCGCCTTCACCGCCGACCGTGCCTTTCCGGCCGAGATCGAGGCGGTGGTGACGTGGTCGATGGCGGATTCGGCCTTATTACCCTTGCCGGCGGTGGCGGCGGCTGCCTCGGCCTGAAGCCGCATCGTGGCGTGGATGTCGAGGGCGGTGGCGGTGGCGCCGGACACACAAGCGCCGAGGCCGGCGGCAAGGGCCGCCGTCGCAAAAATCAGTTTTCTCATCGGGTCCGTTCTTGTTGAGCGCCTTCGCGGCGCGACGGGTTGGGCTCAGGCCGCCGGAACTGGTGGGAGGAGGGTGGCGGCCGTGCGAAATCGCCATGTGACGGCGGATTGGGCGCGAAACGTGTCCGGATCCATCACTTTGCGTGACAGGATGTGACAGAAGGGGTTATCGCCCGGTCAGACCGAGAGGGAAGGCAAGGCGGCGAGCAGCCTGTGCAGCGTCTCGATGGTCGAGCGGTCGGCGACGCCGTCGACCCGCGCCGGCCGGAAATGGCGCTGGAATGCCTCGACCGCGATGCGCGTCCCGTCGTCGAAGACGCCGTCGATCGCCACCTCGTAGCCGTAGAGCGACAGCATCGACTGGAACGCCTCGACCGGCTCGCCGCTGTCGCCCGGCGCAAGGAAACGGCCGCCCTGCACCGGCGCCGGCGGCACATAGTGGCCGACGCCGAGCTCGTGCAGCCGCGCCCATGGGAAGCGCTCGCCCGGGTCGATCTTGCGGCCCGGCGCGATGTCGGAATGCGCCAGCACCCGCTCCGGCGCGATGCCATGGCGGGCGCAGATGTCGCGGGCAAGCGCCGCCACCGCCTCGATCTGGACGGCGGGAAAGTCGGGAAAGCCGCCGAGCGGGCCGCAATTGACGATCTCGATGCCGATGGAGAAGGAATTGACGTCGCAGCGTCCCTTCCACGATCCCTTGCCCGCATGCCAGGCGCGGTCGCTCTCGCGCACCATCTGCACGATGCGGCCATCCTCATGGACGAGATAATGGGCCGAAACCTCGCTCTCGGGCGCGCACAGCCGGCTTTCCGCCGCCTGCGCCGTTTCCATGCCGGTATAGTGCAGGATCAGGCAATCGGGGCGGACGCCCTCGCGCCGCGGCCCGAAATTGGGCGAGACCACGACCTCTGCGCCGGGATGGTCGGGGGCGAAGCCGCTCATGCCGGCCGTCCCCCGGCCCGCGTCGTCCGTTCGATCGCCTCGTAGGCGGCGTTGATCGCGGCAAGCCGGCGGTTGGCGATGGCGAGGAACTCCTCCGGCACGCCGCGCGCGATCAGCCGGTCGGGGTGGTTCTCGGCCGCCATCCGCCGATAT
>DAOMOI010000430.1:0-1838 GCA_035444225.1 Aquamicrobium sp.
GCTCGCGGTGGCGGGCGGCGCCGGCTTCTGGCTGATGACCCAGCCGAACCGGCTCGACGACGCGACGCTGGCCGCCCTCGGCCCCGGCGACGCGGCGCGCGGCGAACAGGTGTTCTGGGCGGCTGGCTGCGCCTCGTGCCATGCCGCGCCGGGCGCCACCGGCGAGGATCGCCTGCGCCTCGTCGGCGGCGAGCGCTTCGTCACGCCGTTCGGCACCTTCGTCGCTCCCAACATCTCGCAGCACGCCCGCGACGGCATCGGCGGCTGGAGCGCGCAGGACCTCGCCAACGCCATGCTGCGCGGCGTCTCGCCCGAAGGCGCGCACTACTACCCGGCCTTCCCCTACGCCTCCTATGCCCGCATGCGGATCGAGGATGTCGGCGACCTCCACGCCTTCATGCAGACCCTGCCCGCGGTCGAGGGCGATGCCGGCGCCAACGAGATCGGCTTCCCGTTCAACATCCGCCGCGGGCTGGGCCTGTGGAAGCGGCTCTATCTCGACCCCTCCCCGGCCGTTGCCCTCGACAATCCCTCCCCGCAAATCGCGCGCGGGCAATATCTGGTCGAGGGGCCGGGCCATTGCGGCGAGTGCCACACGCCGCGCGACGTCTTCGGCGGGCTGGACAAGAGCCGCTGGCTGGCCGGCGCGGCCTCCATGGAGGGGCGCGGGGGGATCGACAACATCACCTCCGGCGAAGGCGGCATCGGCGACTGGAGCGAGGACGACATCGTCGTGCTGCTCGAAAGCGGCTTCACGCCCGACTACGATTCCGTCGGCGGCAAGATGGCGTCCGTGGTGCGCAACATGGCCGAGCTGCCGGCGGCCGACCGCGAGGCCATCGCCGCCTATCTCAAGGCCATCCCGCCGCACCCGAACGGATACTGATCCGCCCGGTTCGGGGTTCGGAGGCTCACGCCTTGCCGACGACCTTCAGCGCGAAAGCATAGGTGTAGGCGATCTCCTCCAGCCGCGAGAAGCGGCCGGAGGCGCCGGCATGGCCGGCATCCATGTTGATGCGGAACAGGATCGGATTGCCGTCGGTCTTCACCGCACGCAGTCGCGCCACCCATTTCGCCGGCTCCCAGTAGGTCACGCGCGGGTCGGTCAGCCCGGCAACGGCGAGGATCGGCGGGTAGCCTTGCGCGCTCACATTGTCGTAGGGCGAATAGGCGGCAATCGTCCGGTAGTCCGCTTCCGACTCCAGCGGGTTGCCCCATTCCGGCCATTCCGGCGGGGTCAGCGGCAGCGAGGCATCGAGCATGGTGTTGAGCACGTCGACGAACGGCACCTCGGCGACGATGCCGGCGAAGTCGCCCGGCGCCATGTTGGCGACCGCGCCCATCAGCATGCCGCCGGCCGAGCCGCCCTGCGCCACGATCCGGTCATGCGCCGTGAAGCCTTCTGCCACCAGATGCCGCCCGGCGGCGATGAAGTCGCGGAAGGTGTTTTCCTTCTTCTCGCGCTTGCCGTCCTCATACCAGGCATAGCCCTTGTCCTTGCCGCCGCGGATATGGGCGATGGCATAGACGAAACCGCGATCGACCAACGACAGGCAATTGGTGTTGAACGAGGCGGGAATGGAGATGCCGTAGGCGCCGTAGCCATAGAGCAGGCAGGGCGCCGAGCCGTCGAGCGGCGTATCCTTGCGATAGAGCACGGAAACCGGCACGAGTTCCCCGTCCTCCGCCTTCGCCATCAGCCGGCGCGTGACGTAATCGTCCGGATCGTGCCCCGAAGGCACCTCCTGCGTCTTCAGCAGCACGCGCGCGCGGCTTTTCATGTCGTAGTCGAACACCTGCGCCGGCGTCGTCATCGACGAATAGGAGAAGCGGATCAC
>DAOMOI010000431.1:0-1830 GCA_035444225.1 Aquamicrobium sp.
AAGGCCGATCTCCCACGGCGAACCGGCATGCTTCAGCGAGGTCAGCGGCGACGCGCCGGTGCCGCCATCATAGCCGGCGATGGTGATGTGGTCGGCGCGCGCCTTGGCGACGCCCGCCGCCACCGTGCCGACGCCGACCTCCGACACCAGCTTGACCGAGATGTCGGCCGCCGGGTTGACGTTCTTCAGGTCGTAGATGAGCTGCGCCAGATCCTCGATCGAATAGATGTCGTGATGCGGCGGCGGCGAGATCAGGCCGACGCCCGGCGTCGAATGCCGCGTCTTGGCGATGGTGGCGTCGACCTTGTGGCCGGGCAGCTGGCCGCCCTCGCCGGGCTTGGCCCCTTGCGCCACCTTGATCTGGATGACGTCGGAATTGACGAGATATTCAGTCGTCACGCCGAAGCGGCCCGAGGCCACCTGCTTGATGGCCGAGCGTTCCGGGTTGGGCGAGCCGTCGGGCAGCTTCTGGTAGCGGTCCGGCTCCTCGCCGCCCTCGCCGGTGTTCGACTTGCCGCCGATGCGGTTCATGGCGATGGCGAGCGTCGTGTGCGCCTCGCGGCTGATCGAGCCGAACGACATCGCCCCGGTCGAGAACCGCTTGACGATATCCGCCGCCGGCTCGACCTCGGCAAGCGGTACCGGCTGGCGGCCGGTCTCTTCGGCCATCCGGATGCGGAACAGGCCGCGGATGGTCCGCGCCCGCGCCGCCTCGCCGTCGACCTCGCGGGAAAACTCCCGGAACGTCTCCATAGAGCCCTTGCGCGCGGCGTGCTGCAGGTTGGCCACCGCATCGGGCGTCCACATATGCGCCTCGCCGCGCATGCGGTACATGTATTCGCCGCCGACTTCGAGCGCGTGCTTCAGCACGGGATCGTCGCCGAAGGCGTCGCGGTGGCGGCGCACGGTCTCGGCGCACATCTGCTCCAGCCCAATGCCCTCGATGGTGGTGGCCGTGCCGGTGAAATACTTGTCCACGAACTCCGACGACAGGCCGACCGCGTCGAAGATCTGCGCGCCGCAATAGGACTGGTAGGTCGAGATGCCCATCTTGGACATCACCTTCAGGATACCCTTGCCGATGGACTTGATGTAGCGGGTGACGACCTCCTCCTCATCCACCTCGGGCGGGAACTGGCCCTTGCGGTGCATGTCGATCAGCGTGTCGAAGGCGAGATAGGGGTTGATCGCCTCGGCGCCATAGCCGGCAAGGCAGCAGAAATGATGGATCTCGCGCGGCTCGCCGGATTCCACCACGAGGCCGACCGAGGTGCGCAGCCCCTTGCGGATCAGGTGGTGGTGGACGGCAGCTGTGGCCAGCAGCGTCGGGATGTCGATGCGGTCCGGCCCGATCTGCCGGTCGGAAAGCACGATGATGTTGTAGCCGCCGGCGACGGCCGCCTCGGCGCGCTCGCACAGCCGCTCGATGGCCGCCGGCATGCCCTCGGCCCCTTCCGTCACCGAATAGGTGATGTCGATGGTCTTGGTGTCGAAGCGGTCCTCGGTGTGGCCGATGGAGCGTATCTTTTCGAGGTCCGCATTGGTCAGCACCGGCTGGCGCACTTCGAGCCGCTTGCGGCGCGAGGTGCCGACGAGGTCGAAGATGTTCGGCCGCGGCCCGATGAAGGAGACGAGGCTCATCACCAGCTCCTCGCGGATCGGGTCGATGGGCGGGTTCGTCACCTGGGCGAAATTCTGCTTGAAATAGTCGTAGAGCAGCTTCGGCCGGTCGGACATCGCCGCGATGGGCGTGTCCGTGCCCATCGAGCCGATGGCCTCCTGCGCGGTGGTCGCCATCGGCGCCATCAGGAGCTTCAAATCCTCCTGCGT
>DAOMOI010000432.1:0-1829 GCA_035444225.1 Aquamicrobium sp.
CGCGGGCCGCGCGCTGGCCGAACTGTCGCGCGAGATGCTGGGCAAGCTCGCCGGGGTCGAGGCCGCGCGCATCGAGCATTTCGAACGCAAGCTCGACAAGCCGGACGAGGCGACGGTGGCGCGGATCGAGGCGGCCCTGGAGGAGACCGGCGTCCTCTTCATCCGCGAGAACGGCGGCGGCATCGGCGTGCGGCTGAAATTCACCGCCTCGGAGGCGAAGCGCATCGCCACGCTGGAGAACGAGGGCGGGGCGGTCGGCCTCGACGACGTGCCGCAATAGGCGAGCTGCCGCCTATCCCCTTGTTTTCACGGGGTCGCGGGCGGAAAACCGTTCACATTCTCCCTTGAACCGTTCTAGGGATGCGCCGTCAACGACGCCGAAGGATCCAGCCATGAGCAGCAATGTCGCCCCGATCGGGCTTGCCCGCGACCTGAAGGAGCGCGCCCGTTCCGGCCGGCCGGTCCGCATCGGCCTGATCGGCTGCGGCGAGATGGGCACCGACATCGTCACCCGCGTCGCCCATATGGAGGGCATCGAGGTCGGCGCCATCGTCGAACGCGATCCCGAACGCGCCCTGAAGGCGGCCCGCATCGCCTATGGCGAGGACGGCCACGTCCGCGAGGCGCGAACGGCCGCCGCGCTCGATGCGGCGATGGAGGCAGGCCGCATCGCGGTTGCCGGCGATGCCGGCCTCATCGTCGGCAGCGGCCTGATCGACGTGGTGGTCGACGCCACCGGCGTGCCGGCCGTGGGCGCCGAGATCGGCCTTTCCGCGATGGAGAACGGCAAGCATCTGGTGATGATGAACGTCGAGGCCGACGTCACCATCGGCGCATATCTGAAGGCCGAGGCCGAGCGGCTGGGCGTCGTCTACTCGCTCGGCGCCGGCGACGAGCCGTCCGCCTGCATGGAGCTGATCGAGTTCGTCTCGGCCATGGGCCACCCGATCGTCGCCGCCGGCAAGGGCAAGAACAACCCGCTGAACGTCGACGCCACCCCGCCGGCCTATGAGGAGGAGGCGGCGCGGCGCAACATGAACGTGCGCATGCTGGTCGAGTTCGTCGACGGCTCCAAGACCATGGTGGAGATGGCGGCGATCGCCAACGCCACCGGCCTGGTGCCGGACAGGGCAGGCATGCATGGCCCGGCGGCAACGCTGTCGGAACTGTCGAAGGTGCTGGTGCCGGAAAGCGACGGCGGCGTGCTCTCGCGCACGGGCGTCGTCGATTACACCATCGGCAAGGGCGTCGCGCCCGGCGTGTTCGTGGTCGCCGAGATGGGGCATCCGCGCATCCGCGAGCGCATGGAAGACCTGAAGATGGGGCAGGGGCCGTATTTCACCTTCCACCGTCCCTACCACCTGACCAGCCTCGAAGTGCCGCTGACCTGCGCCCGCGTCGTCCTCCACGGCAAGGCCGACATGGTGCCGCTGGCGCGGCCGGTGGCCGATGTCTGCGCGCTGGCCAAGAAGGATCTGAAGCCCGGCGACACGCTCGATGCCATCGGCGAATATTGCTACCGCGCTTGGGTGATGGAAGCGGGCGAGGCGCGCGCCGTCCGCGCCATTCCCTGCGGCCTGCTGCAAGGCGGCACGGTCACGGCCCCGATCGCCAAGGGCGAGCTGATCACCTATGCCAACGCCGCGCCCGCGCCGGGGTCGAAGATCGCCGAGCTGCGCGCCCGGCAGGACCGGCTGGTCTGGGGCGAGGGCGGGCACTAGAGAGGCGGGCGTTCTGACGAACGCTGTTCCGCAAAAGAAAGGCCCGGCACCGCGTCCTGCGATGCCGGGCCTTTTGTTTTCAGGCGATAGCGCCCCTCAGCGGCGGGC
>DAOMOI010000433.1:0-1801 GCA_035444225.1 Aquamicrobium sp.
GCACCTTGACCGTGTGCAGCGCGATCTCGATCACGTCGCCGTCGGCGTTCTGGCCCGGCATCTCTATCCAGTCGCCGACGCGCACCATGTCGGTCGAGGAAATCTGGATGCCGGCGACGAGCGACAGCAGCGTGTCCTGAAAGACGAGGATCAGCACCGCCGCCATCGCGCCGAGGCCGGAGAGGAGGATCAGCGGCGAACGGTCTACAAGCGTCGCGATCATCAGCAGCGCGGCAATGACATAGACCGCGATCTTGACGACCTGGACATAGCCCTTGATCGGCTTCAGCCTGGCTTCCGGCCGGCGGTGGTAGATGGTGTCGACGATGTTGAAGGCGGCGCTGATCGCCATCGCCACGGTCAGGATCATGAAGGCGTTGGCGACGTTCACCACCACCACGACGACGAAGGCGGGCAGATTGGGAACGAGCGCGATGCCGGTGGCGATGACCAGCGCCGGCACGACATTGGCCAGCCGCTCGATGAAGCCGTGGCGGCGCAGCTCCGGGTCGCGGCCATAGTGCGTGTAGGCCAGCACCTTGTTCAGCCCGCGCAGCAACAGCGCCTTGACCACGAAGTTGGCGAACAGGGCCGCCAGAACGAGCGCGACCAGCGCGGCCGCCGTGGCGAGCGCCGGATGCGCCGCCATGAGTTCGGATAGAATGGGGATCGTTTCGGTCCTTCTCGATAGTCAGGGCCGGGGCGGCATTGCCCCGCGCCGCGCCGCAGTCTGGACCGTCACGCCATGCGGATCAACCGGGGCGGCGTTACGTGGGCCGTATCGCCATGCCGGAATGGACGAGCGCCGCATTCTTGACGATGCCGGCGGCAAGGGCCGCGCCCGCGCCTTCCCCGTCGCCGAGGGAAAGGTCGAGGAGCGGCGACAGGCCGAGCGCGGCCGCGACCTTCGCCATGCCGGGCTCGGTCGAGACGTGACCGAGGATGCAATGGTCGAGCGCGGCCGGGTTCGCGTCCTTCAGCACGGCCGCCGCGGCAAGGGCGGCGTAGCCGTCGAGAACGACCGGGATCTTCTCCATCCGTGCCGCGAGGATGGCGCCGGCGATGGCCGCAAGCTCGCGCCCGCCCAGCCGGCGCAGCGCCTCCAGCGGGTCCTTCAGGTTGCCGGCATGGGTCTCGAGCGCCCGCTCAACGCCTTCCACGTGCGTGTGCGTCCAGTCCGACGCGGCGCCGCCGTGGAGCGCCGCCATCAGCGCCGCGGCCGAAAAGGCGCTGCCGGCGCCGATCGCACCGACGCAGACCAGGTCGATGCCGCCGGCGATCGCCTCCATGCCGAAGGCCATGGTCGCGGCGCAGCCGCGCTCGTCGAGCGCGGGCTTTTGCGCGATGTCGCCGACGGGCAGGTGCAGGGCGAGGTCGAAGATCTTCAGGCCGAGATCGTTGGCGGCGCAAAGCTGGCACACCATCGCCCCGCCAGCGGCCGCGTGCTCCACCATGCCTTGAGTCGCCTCGCGCGAGCCGGCGACGCCGCCATGGGTGCCGGCGAACAGCGCCACCAGCGGGCGCAGCACCTGCGGCTCGCGCCCGGTCCAGGCGGCGAGCCATTCGGCCAGCTCACCCAGCCGGCCGAGCGCCGGCCCTTGCGACGACAGCGCCGCGTTGCGCTGCGCCGCGCGGTCGCGCGCGGCCTCGTCGGGGCCGGGCAGGGCCTTGAGGAGAGTGCGGAAATCGTCGAAGGGAAGGCCGGTTGTCATGGCGTGATCCGGTGCGGCTGGAAATCGCCACGGGCATAGCGCCTTGAAAGATGAAGCACAATGCGAAAGGCTGGGCGAGGGCTTGCGTG
>DAOMOI010000434.1:0-1799 GCA_035444225.1 Aquamicrobium sp.
GACCAGCGCACCAAGGTCAAGGGCATGTTCGTCGACCCCAAGCACGTGGCCGAGATCGTCGCCCGCCATGCCGGCATCGCCAAGGCGCGCCTCGTCGTGACGCGCGAGGGCGCGCGCGACGCCATGGCGCTTCATGTCGAGCCGCAGGCCGGCGCCGCGCCCGACGAGGCGGCCATCGCGGCTTCGCTGCGCGAGATCACCAAGCTCGGCGGCAACGTCCTTTTCGCCGCGCCCGGATCGCTGCCCAATGACGGAAAGATCATCGCCGACGAGCGCGACTATGCCGGATGAGGGGCCGGTCGAGGGCTTGCGCTGCGTCAAGGTGCCTCAATCCGCGCCCTTGTAAACGGAGGGACGACATCTAGTTTCCTGCCCAAGCCCCTGCCCTGAACCAAGGAGCCGCCGGCATGAACCTTTACGCCCCGATCGACCAGGACCGAGCCCAAGCCGTGACCCACGCCCCCACCTCCCCGGCAGGACGCAATCCCGCAAACAAGGGCCGCATCGGCGTCCTTCTGTCCAATCTCGGCACGCCCGACGCCACCGACTACGGCTCTGTGCGCCGCTATCTCGCCGAGTTCCTGTCCGACGAGCGGGTCATCGAGCTGCCGCGATGGAAGTGGTATCCGGTGCTCTACGGCATCGTGCTCAACACCCGCCCGCAGAAGACGGGGGCGAACTACAAGACGATCTGGAACACCGAAAAGGACGAATCGCCGATGCGCACGATCTGCAACGCGCAGACCGCGGCGCTGGCGCAGGCCTTCGCCGGCGAGCCGCGCGTGGCGGTCGAGCTCGGCATGCGCTACGGCAATCCCTCGATCCGGAGCGCGCTCGATAAGCTGACCGCGCAGGGGTGCGACCGCATCGTCTTCCTGCCGCTCTATCCGCAATATTCGGCCACCACCACGGCCACCGCCAACGACCAGCTCTTCCGCGCGCTGATGAAGCTGCGCGACCAGCCGGCCGTGCGCACCGTGCCGCCCTATTACGACGAGCCGGCCTATATCGAGGCGCTGGCCGCCTCCATCGAGGACCGTCTCGCCGCGCTCGACTTCGAGCCCGAGGTGGTGCTCGCCTCCTATCACGGCATCCCGAAGCGCTATGCCGAGAACGGCGATCCCTATCCTGAACATTGCCACGAGACCACCCGCCTGCTGCGCGCGCGCCTCGGCTGGGACGACAAGCGCCTGCTCACCACCTTCCAGTCGCTGTTCGGCCGCGAGGAGTGGATCAGGCCCTACACCGACGAGACCGTGCGCCGGCTGGCCGGCGAAGGTGTGCGGCGCATCGCCATCGTCAACCCCGGCTTCTCGGCCGATTGCATCGAGACGCTGGAGGAGATCGACGGCGAGGTGCGCGAGATCTTCATGCACGCCGGCGGCGAGAAATTCGCCCACATCCCGTGCCTGAACGACCGCGACGACGGCATGGCGATGATCGAAGCCATCGTCCGGCGCGAGATGCAGGGCTGGCTCTAGGCGTCGCCTCGTCATTGTAACGCCGCAAAATCCCGAATAAACCTTGGCCGGGCGCACCCCGCGCCCGCCGCGGCGCGTGGTCCTGCCTGCGGGCTCAGGCAAACATGGAGGCTACGATGCTGTTCACCGGCCTGGACGTCCTTATCCCGGTTCTCGTCTTCCTCGTCCTGCTGCTCATCTTCGCCGGCATCAAGACCGTGCCGCAGGGCTACAACTACACGGTCGAGCGCTTCGGCCGCTACACGCGCACGCTGACGCCGGGCCTGAACATCATCATGCCCTTCATCGACCGCATCGGCGCGCGCATGAACATGATGG
>DAOMOI010000435.1:0-995 GCA_035444225.1 Aquamicrobium sp.
CCGCGTCGCGGCGCTCCACCGCGAACATGTCCGCGGTGATCGGCTCGCCGGCGGACATCTCGTCATGGGAAGCCTTCGGCTGGGACGACGGCGCAAACCCGCGCCCCTGCGCCATCCATGTCGATACCGGCATGAACCGGCTCGGGCTCACGATTGAGGAAGCTCGGGCCTTCGCTGCCGAGAACGCGCTGACCGGGGCGCTGACGCCCCTTCTGCTGATGAGCCACCTCGCCTGCGGCGACGATGCCGGCCATCCGTTGAATCGGCGGCAGATGGAATCGTTTCAGTCGGTTAGGGCTGCTTTCGAAAGTGTCGAATCAAGCCTTTCCAACTCCGCCGGCATCTTCCTCGGGCCGGAGTTCGCCTTCGCTGTCGTGCGGCCGGGCATCGCGCTCTATGGCGGCCAGCCTTGCAATGGCGAGGAAAACCCGATGCGCGCGGTGGCGACGCTGGAGGCGCGCGTGGTGCAGGTGCGCCGCGCCCGCTCCGGCGAGACGGCGAGCTATGGCGCGCATGGAAGGCTTGCCCGCGATTCGACGATCGCCATCGTCTCGGTCGGCTATGCCGACGGCTATCACCGTTCCTCCTCCTTCGCCGGCGTGCCGCTGCGCCGGGCGGTGGAAGCAGGCGGGCACGGCTTCGTCCACGGCCGCCGCGTGCCGGTGCTGGGACGCGTGACCATGGATCTGACGCTGTTCGACGTCACCGATCTTGGGCCGGAAGGCGTCGCCGTCGGCGACTGGATCGAGCTGTTCGGGGAAAACATCCCGGTCGACGAGGCGGCCGCCGCCGCCGGCACGATTTCCTACGAGATGCTGACCGCGCTCGGCCGGCGCTACCAGCGCCGATACGTGGGCGGCGAAAGCGACGCATGACGACCGTCCTCGCTTCATTTCCAGCGGCGGCGCTGCCCCTCACCCGACCCTTCGGGCCACCCTCTCCCCGTGAACGGGGAGAGGGGAACGCCGATGTCAACGGCCGCCGATGACGGCGAT
>DAOMOI010000435.1:1005-1757 GCA_035444225.1 Aquamicrobium sp.
AAGGAAGAAGCGGCAAGGTCGCGGCCAGTCCCCTTCTCCCCGTTCACGGGGAGAAGGTGCCGGCAGGCGGATGAGGGGCGGCGCGAGGCATGGCTAAGGCGCGCGCCCAGTTCGTCTGCCAGAACTGCGGCACCGTCCACACGCGCTGGGCCGGCAAGTGCGACGGCTGCGGCGAGTGGAACACGCTGGTCGAGGAAGGCACGGCATCCGGCGGCATCGGCGGCGGGCCGTCGGGCTTGCGCTCGGCGCGCAAGGGCCGCGCCGTGGCGCTGACCACGCTGTCGGGCGAGATCGAGGAAGCGCCGCGCATCGTCTCCGGCATCGGCGAGCTGGATCGCGCCACGGGCGGCGGCTTCGTGCGCGGCTCGGCGCTGCTGGTCGGCGGCGACCCCGGCATCGGCAAGTCGACGCTGCTGACGCAGGCGGCGGCGGCGCTGGCGTCGAAGGGCTACCGCGTCGTCTACGTCTCGGGCGAGGAGGCGGTGGCGCAGATTCGCCTGCGCGCGCAACGTCTTGGAGCCGACAAGACGCCGGTGGAGCTGGCGGCGGAAACCAATGTCGAGGACATTCTTGCGACCATCGCCGACGGTCGCCGGCCCGACCTGCTGATCCTCGATTCGATCCAGACGCTGTGGACCGACATGGCTGATTCCGCGCCCGGCACGGTGACGCAGGTGCGCGCCTGCGCGCAGGCGATGATCCGCTATGCCAAATCGACCGGCACGGCGGTGGTGCTGGTCGGCCACGTCACC
>DAOMOI010000436.1:0-1745 GCA_035444225.1 Aquamicrobium sp.
GCGCCCTTGTAGGCCATGAAGTGCTTGAACGAGGTGATGCCGCGCTCCACCACCTTCGGCATCTCGTCGAACACCTGCTTGTCCCACCAGGTGATGGCCATGTGGAAGGAATAGTCGCAGCAGGCCCGTGTCGACTTGTTGTCCCACATCTGAATGGCTTCGAGCAGCGACTGGCCGGGCGAAGGCAGGCAGAAATCGACCACCATCGTCGTGCCGCCCGAAAGTGCCGCGCGCGTGCCGCTCTCGAAATCGTCGGCCGAATAGGTGCCCATGAACGGCATTTCGAGATGGGTGTGCGGGTCGATGCCGCCCGGCATCACGTAGCAGCCGGTGGCGTCGTATTCGTGGTCGCCATGCAGGTCGTGGCCGATGGCCGCGATCCTGCCGCCCTTGATCAGCACGTCGGCCTTCCACGTGCGGTCGGCGGTGACGATGGTTCCGTTCCTGATGACTTTTGTCATGTCGTTCCCCTGTTCTTGGAGCCGCCTCTGCCGGGCGGCTTCAAACAATGCCTGCAAGCGATTCAGATCATTCGACGATCTCCGCCGTCTCGACCACGGCGTGAAACAGCACGTCGGCGCCGGCGGCGGCCCATTCCTTGGAGATTTCCTCGGCCTCGTTGTGCGACAGCCCGTCGACGCACGGGCACATCACCATCGCCGTCGGCGCGACGCGGTTGATCCAGCAGGCGTCGTGCCCGGCGCCGGAGACGATGTTTCGATGGGAGTAGCCCAGCCGCTCGGCCGCGTTGCGGATCGCCTTGACGCAGCCCTCGTCGAAGGTGACCGGATCGAAATGACCGGCCACCTCGATCTCGAAGCCGATGTCGAGCGCCTCGCAGATCGTGGCGATGCCGTCCTCGATGCGCGCGCGCATCGCGTTCAGCACCTCCTCGTCCGGCGAGCGGATGTCGATGGTGAACACCGTCTTGCCGGCGATGACGTTGCGCGAGTTGGGATAGATCTCCATATGGCCGATGGCGCCGACCGCGTCGGGCTGGTAGTCCATCGCCACCTCGTGCACCAACTCGGTGATGCGCGCCATGCCCAGCCCGGCGTTGCGGCGCTTGGGCATCGGGGTCGAGCCGGTATGCGCGTCCTTGCCGGTCAGCGTCACTTGCAGCCACCACAGGCCCTGGCCATGGGTGACGACGCCGATATCGATGCCTTCGTCCTCGAGGATCGGACCCTGCTCGATATGCAGCTCGAAGAATGCCTTGATCTTGCGAGCGCCGACCTCCTCCTCGCCCTTCCAGCCGATGCGCTCCAGCTCGTCGCCGAAGCGCTTGCCGTCCTTGTCGCGTCGGTCATAGGCCCAGTCGAGGTCGTGCTGGCCGGCGAAGACGCCGGAGGCGACCATCGCCGGCGCGAAGCGCGTGCCTTCCTCGTTGGTCCAGTTGGTGACGACGATCGGGTGCTTCGTGCGGATGCCGAGATCGTTCAGCGTGCGCACCACCTCCAGCCCGCCGAGAACGCCGAGCACGCCGTCATAGCGCCCGCCTGTCGGCTGGGTGTCGAGATGCGAGCCGACATAGACCGGCAGCGCATCCGGGTCCGTGCCCGGCCGCGTGGCGAACATGGTGCCCATCTTGTCGACGCCCATTTCGAGCCCGGCTTCGTCGCACCATTTCCGGAACAGGCGGCGGCCTTCCGCGTCCTCGTCGGTCAGGGTCTGGCGGTTGTTGCCGCCGGCGACGCCGGGGCCGATCTTCGCCATTTCGTGGATCGAGTCCCACAGACGGTCCG
>DAOMOI010000437.1:0-1712 GCA_035444225.1 Aquamicrobium sp.
ATGGAGATTCAAGCCTTGCGCCGCAGCGCCGGCACGCGCCGGCGCGAGAACCGTGCCTTTGCCTGACGATTTTCCCGCCGACAGGCCCGGCTCCGCGGACGCTTTGCCACCTTGGCCGGGGCGACGCGGATACGCGCACGGTCTTCCCCACGGGGTCTCTACGGATGGAACCCGGTTCGGCGCGACGTCCCGGCGATGCCCCTTTTTGCCGCGCGCCTCCGTCGATTCGGCCGCTGGGCCGGTTGCCTGCCCGCCGCGATCTGCTAGAGAATGACGTTTGCGTAAACGTCAAAGGCGAGGAGCAACGATGGCGCTGCCGGACATCCTGAAAGACAGACTTCGCATCCCGGTGGTCGGCTCGCCGCTGTTCATCATCTCGCATCCGCCGCTGGTGCTGGCCCAGTGCAAGGCCGGCATCGTCGGCTCGTTTCCCGCGCTCAACGCGCGGCCGGCGGCCCAGCTCGACGAATGGCTGGCCGAGATCACCGAGACGCTCGCCGCCCATGACGCGGCCAACCCGCAGGCGCGCGCCGCACCCTTCGCGGTCAACCAGATCGTCCACAAGTCGAATGGCAGGCTGGAGGCGGACCTTGCGCTGTGCGTGAAATACAAGGTGCCGATCGTCATCACCTCGCTCGGCGCGGTGCCGGAGGTCAACGACGCCGTCCATTCCTATGGCGGCATCGTGCTGCACGACATCATCCACGACCGCCACGCCCGCAAAGCGATCGAGAAGGGCGCGGACGGGCTGATCGCGGTGGCGGCGGGCGCGGGCGGCCATGCCGGCACGCTGTCGCCCTTCGCGCTGACGCAGGAAATCCGCCAGTGGTTCGACGGGCCGCTGCTGCTCTCCGGCGCCATCGCCCATGGCGGCGCCGTCCTCGCCGCGCAGGCGATGGGCGCGGATCTCGCCTATATCGGCTCGCCCTTCATCGCCACCCGCGAGGCGCGCGCCACGGACGCCTACAAGGAGATGATCGTCGAGTCGAAGGCCGCCGACATCGTCTATTCCAACCTGTTCACCGGCGTTCACGGCAACTACCTCAAGGGCTCGATCCGCGCCGCCGGCATGGACCCCGACGCCCTGCCCGAGGCCGACCCGTCGAAGATGGATTTCGGCGGCGACTCGACCAAGGCATGGAAGGACATCTGGGGCTGCGGCCAGGGCATTGGCGCGGTGCACGACATCGTCGGCGCGGCGGAGCTGGTCGAGCGGCTGGCCGCCGAATACGCGGCGGCGCGGCAACGCCTGGCGCTGTAGCGGCGGCGGGATTCCGGCCTTTCGCCATCCCGGCCGAGGACGCGCAAGCGCCCGCGGAGCCGGGATTCATCGGCCGGGTTTCGCCCGAGCGCTTCATCGCCTTGTCGCAAGCCCTGAACCGGCTGTGCCGCTAAAGGGGCCTGGACAGTCTCCGCTACGCTCCGGCTTCCGGGGCGGCCCTCATCTGAAAGTAACGACGACCCGAAAATGACGGCGGCCGCCGCCCATCGGGCAGCGGCCGCCTGAGGCCCCCCTCCTCTATTCGTGAGCGCGCGGCGCGACGGATGCCGCCGCGCCGCGCGTGCCTGTCAGGCCCGCCGGTTCTGCCGGTTCTCGATCAGGTCCTCGACCACGCCCGGATCGGCCAGCGTCGAGGTGTCGCCGAGCGCGCCGAAATCGTCCTCCGCGATCTTGCGCAGGATGCGGCGCATGATCTTGCCGGAGCGCGTCT
>DAOMOI010000438.1:0-1619 GCA_035444225.1 Aquamicrobium sp.
CGAGATAGGTCTTGGTCGCCTGCTCTTCATGCAGGCGGCGCTCGGCCTCGCGCACGGCGCGCATCACCGGCGTCGCGCCGGTCTCGTCGCGATAGACGCCGACGCCGAGGTCGATCTTGCCGGAGCGCGGATCGTCGCGATAAAGCCCCATCAGGGCGAGGATGCCGTCGGGCGCGGCGGGCTTCAGGGTCTCGAACATCGTTGCCTCCACAATCCGGCTCCACAAACGCCAAAATCGCCGCCAGCGCAACCGGCGCCTCCATCTGGACACGGCCCGCGGCTACTGCCACATGGGATCGAGGCTGAAGGAGCGGACGGAAATGGCGGAAATCGCGCGGGTGGTGATCGTCGGCAGCGGGCAGGCGGGGGTCGAGACGGCCGCGGCGCTACGGCAGAACGGGTTTTCCGGCAGCGTCACGATCATCGGCGAGGAGCCGGACCTGCCCTATCAGCGGCCGCCCCTGTCGAAGGAGTTCCTGAAGAGCGTCGAGGATTCGTCGCTGCCGCTCAGGGGCGAGAGCTTCTATGAAGCCAACGGCATCGAGCTCAGGCTCGGCATCGTCGCCGAGCGCATCGACCGCGACCGGCGCGAGCTGGTGCTGAAGAGCGGCGAGCGCTTGCCTTACGACCATCTGGTGCTGGCCACCGGCGCGCGCAACCGGCTGCCGCCCATCCAGGGTCTCGACCCGGCGCGGGTGCTGGAGCTGCGCACGCTCGCCCATGCGCGGACGCTGACGGCGCGGCTGCCGGCCTTGCGCCGCGTCGCGATCATCGGCGGCGGCTTCATCGGGCTGGAAGTGGCGGCGCTGCTGCGCCAGCGCGACATCGCGGTCGATGTGCTGGAGGCGGCCGACCGGCCGATGGGCCGGGTGCTGTCGCCGGCGATGAGCGCGGCCTTCCGCGCCTTCCACGAGGAGATGGGCACGCGCCTGCGCCTCGGCACGTCGGCGAAAGAGATCGCGCCGCGCGGCGAGGGCTTTTCGCTCACGCTCTCCGACGGCGAGGTGCTCGGCACCGACGCCGTGGTCGTCGCGGCCGGCGTGGTGCCGAATGTCGAGCTGGCGGTCGAGGCCGGACTTGCCATCGACAACGGCGTTTCGGTCGATGCGCTGCTTCTAACCTCCGACTCTGCCATCTCGGCCATCGGCGATTGTGCATCGCATCCCAACCCGTTCGGCGGCGACGGGCCGGTCCGGCTCGAATCGGTGCAGAACGCGGTCGATCAGGGCAAATGCGTCGCCGCGCGGCTGACCGGCAACCCGCGAGCCTACAACGCGCTGCCATGGTTCTGGTCGCATCAGGGCGCGATCAAGCTCCAGATCGCCGGACTGTCGCTCGGGATGGACGAGACGGTGACGCGCGGCGATCCCGCGAGCGGCAAGTTCTCGGTCTTCGTCTACCGGAAAGGAAAGCTGATCGCGGTCGAAAGCGTCAACAGCCCGGCGGACCACATGGTGGCGCGGCGGCTGATCGCGGCCGGCGTGACGCTGCCGAAGGAGATCGCCGCCGATCCTGCCGTCGATCTCAAGGCGCTGATGCCGAAGGCGGCAGCCTGAGCGATAGCGATCGACTGCCGGCGCTGCCCCTCATCCCCCTGCCGGGACCTTCTCCCCGTGAAC
>DAOMOI010000439.1:0-1606 GCA_035444225.1 Aquamicrobium sp.
ATTCGCTATCGCTCCTGCGCGGCGCAGCGGAGGAGCACGCGACGGAGCTCGCCGGGGCGGCGGCGCGGCTGGAAAAGCGGGCGCGGAAGCTCGACGCGCGGATCGAGGCCGACCTGCGCATCGTCGAGGTGCTGTCGCGGCGCGATGCGGGCGAGGCGCTCGAAATCGCCCGCGACACGCTGGCCGGCGCGGGCATCGCCGCGCGGCGCAACGTCGAGGCGGCGGCGGAACTGGCGCGGCTCGGCGAGGCGCTCGGCGCCCTGCCCTCCCTTGCCAGGCTGCCGGAGGCGCAGGACGCGAACCCCGCCAGGACCATGGCCGCCTGAGGGGTCCGTTGAGGGATCAGCCCGCCTTCGCCAGCGTCCGGCGAGCAATGTCGAGGTGCAGCAGCTCCACCATCCTGCCATCGACGGAGATGACGCCCTTGCCGGCATTCTCCGGCCTGGCGAAGGCGGCGACGATGGCGCGCGCCTGCGCTATGGCTTCGGCCGAGGGCGAGAAGACGGCGTTGGCGTCGTCGATCTGGCGCGGGTGGATCAGGGTCTTGCCGTCGAAGCCGGCGAGCGCGCCGGCGCGGCACTCCGCGACGAAGCCTTCCATGTCGGCGAAGTCGTTATAGACGCCGTCGAGCACGTCGATGCCGGCCGCGCGCGCATGGACGACCAGCATGGCCAGCCATTGCGCGATCGTCGCCCGCCCCTCGGGCAGCGGCACGCCGGTCTCCTTGGACAGATCGTTGGTGCAGGCGACGAGGCAGGCGAGGCCGACATCGTCGCACTCGGTGATGTCGCGCAGGCGCACGATGGCGCGCGGCGTCTCGATCATCGCCCACAGCGCGATGCCCTGTCCGCCCCGCGCGTCGAGCGCGGCGCGGGCTTCGCGCAGCATGTCGGCACTATCGACCTTGGGCACGAGCATGGCGTCGGGGCAGCAGCGGCCGACAAGGGCGACGTCGTCGGCATCGACGCCGCCGGCCGAGAGCGACACCCGGATGATTCGCTCCTGCCCCGGCGACGCCGGAACCTCGGCGAAACGGGCGAGCAGGTTTTCCCGCGCCGCCGGCCGGGCCTCCGGCGCGACCGCGTCCTCGAGGTCGAAAATCACGGCGTCGCAAGGCAGGGACGCCGTCTTGGCCATGGCCTTGACGTTGGTAGCCGGAACATAGAGGACCGAGCGCCGCCTTGCCGATTGCGTCATCGTCCGGGCCTCAGACCAGACGGCCGACGGCGGCGTCGGCGGCGTTGCGGATCGCGGCGATGTTGCGGGCATAGGCGTCCCGCGCACCGCCCTTGAACACGGCCGAGCCCGCCACCAGCACGTTGGCGCCGGCCGCCGCGACCAGCGGCGCGGTCTCGGGCGTCACGCCGCCGTCGATCTCGATGTCGATCGGCCGGTCGCCGATCATCGCCTTGACGCGGCGCACCTTCTCGATGATGGCAGGGATGAATGCCTGCCCGCCGAAGCCGGGATTGACGGTCATCAGGAGCACGAGGTCGAGCCGGTCGAGGACATATTCGATGACGCT
The DNA here is from genome assembly GCA_035444225.1 of Aquamicrobium sp. GTDB lineage: Bacteria > Pseudomonadota > Alphaproteobacteria > Rhizobiales > Rhizobiaceae > Aerobium. The sequence continues at coordinate 1,526 of DAOMOI010000439.1, forward strand.
TTCCGGCGTCGAGGGGTTCAGCGACACGCCGGCCTTCTTGCCGAGCGCCCGGATCGCCTGCAACGAGCGGTCGAGATGCGG
>DAOMOI010000440.1:0-1585 GCA_035444225.1 Aquamicrobium sp.
GTTCCCGCCGATCCTTCGAGCGCGTCGAGCGCCGCGGTCAGCGCGTCGGTGGTCGGCGTGCCATGGGTGCCGTAGGTGTATTTCTGGGCGCGCCCGGCCATGGTCGCGGCGTCGGGAAACAGCACGGTCGAGGCATGGACCACCGGCGGATGGATGAAACCGTGGAAGCCGCGTGGATCGTTGCCGAGATGGGCAAGGCGCGTGTTGACACCCTTGCCGGTGAAGGTTTCGTTGGCCATGGCCTGCCTTTCCGTTTTCGCGCCTGCGAGCAATAGCCATCGCCCGCGCAACCCGCAACCGCCATGGATGACGCGCAAGTCGCGCGAGGGCAATGGTTTTCCCCGGCCGGGGCGTCCGCCATTCGCACTTGACCGGGGCCGCGATTTCGCTTTCGATACAATTCGTGAGTGGGAGGTGGAGCGTCTCGCCCGCAATGTCGGGCGTCGACCAGGCCGCAGGAACGAGCCGGATACCATGCCGCTTCCACGGGGAACGATTCGGGACGCGGTCCCGCGCAACAGGGGCAGCGCCCCCGAAAAACAGAAAAGGGTAGTGGGTATGAAAAAGTTCGTCACCGGAATTCTCGGCTCGGCCGCGCTGGCGCTCGCCGCCTCGGCGGCCTCCGCCGCTACGCTCGACGACGTCAAGGCCAGGGGCCACCTCAAATGCGGCGTCAACACCTCGCTGGCAGGCTTCTCCGCGCCCAACGACAAGGGCGAATGGACCGGCCTCGACGTCGACTTCTGCCGCGCCGTCGCGGCCGCCATCTTCGGCGACGGCGACAAGGTCAACTTCACGGCGCTGAGCGCCAAGGACCGCTTCACCGCGCTGCAGTCGGGCGAGGTCGACGTGCTGTCGCGCAACACGACCTGGACCATCAACCGCGACACGGCGCTCGGCTTCAACTTCGCCGGCGTCACCTATTATGACGGCCAGGGCTTCATGATCAACGCGAAGCAGCTTCCGGGCGTCAACTCCGCGCTCCAGCTCTCCGGCGCTTCCGTGTGCGTGCAGGCCGGCACGACGACGGAGCTGAACCTCGCCGACTATTTCAGCGCCAACAACATGGAGTACAACCCGGTCGTCTTCGAGAAGTTCGAGGAGGCCAACGCCGCCTACGACGCCGGCCGCTGCGACGCCTACACCACCGACCAGTCCGGCCTCTATGCCGTGCGCCTGCAGATGTCCTCGCCCGACGATCACGTCGTGCTGCCGGAGATCATCTCCAAGGAGCCGCTGGGCCCCTCGGTGCGCCAGGGTGACGACCAGTGGTTCGACATCGTCAAATGGGTCTATTTCGCGCTGCTGAACGCCGAGGAGGCGGGCATCACCCAGGCCAATGTCGACGAGATGAAGGAAAGCGCCAGCCCCGACATCCGCCGCCTGCTCGGCACCGAGGCCGAAACCAAGATCGGCACCGATCTCGGCCTCGACAACGACTGGGTGGTCAAGATCATCAAGGCGACCGGCAATTACGGCGAGATCTTCGAGCGCAATGTCGGCTCGGGCAGCCCGCTCAAGATCGCCCGCGGCGTCAACGCGCTGTGGACCAAGGGCGGCCTGCAATACGGCATGCCGATCCGCT
>DAOMOI010000441.1:0-1558 GCA_035444225.1 Aquamicrobium sp.
TGTTCGAGAACTGGACGCATGACGCCTCAATCATCCCGGCGAGCTTCTTCCCTTACTGGAAGCACCGTTTCGCGCGCGAAAAGGCAAGGCTGCGCAACCGCTGGAAGCGGCATTTCGCTTACTGGAAGCACCGTTTAGCGCGCGAAAAGGCAAGGCTGCGCAACCGCTGGAAGCGGCATTTCGGCACGGAGCATTTCGACGACGACATCGCCCGCGTGCTCGACCGCATCACCCGCGACGGGCCGGTGATGGCGCGCGACTTCGAAGGCGACAAGCCGAGCAGCGGCTGGTGGGACTGGCATCCGTCCAAGGCCGCGCTTGAATATCTGTGGCGCACGGGCGAACTGGCCATCACCCGCCGCGAAGGTTTTCAGAAGGTCTACGACCTGACCGAGCGCGTCGTCCCGGCCGCGCATTTCCACGAGGAGGTCGATCACGACGCCTTCGTCGACTGGGCCTGCCGCGAGGCGCTGAAGCGGCTGGGCTTCGCCACGCGCGGCGAGATCGCCGGCTTCTGGCAGCTGGTGACGCCGGCCGAGGTCGATAGCTGGCTCGCGGCAAACCGCGACGAACTCGTTCCCGTGCGGGTGGAGGCCGCCGACGGCAGGCCACGCGCCGCCTTCGCCCTGCCCGGCATGGCGCAAGCCGCGCTCATTGCCCCCGCCCCACCCGACCGGGTGCGCATCGTCAGCCCCTTCGACCCGCTGATGCGCGACCGGGCGCGGATGGAGCGGCTGTTCGGCTTCTCCTACCGCATCGAGATCTTCGTGCCGGAGGCCAAGCGGCAATATGGCTACTACGTCTATCCCGTGCTGCGCGGCGAGCGCGTGGCCGGGCGCATCGACGTCAAGGCCGAGCGCGAGGGCGACGTGCTTGCCGTGCGCGCCTTCTGGCCGGAGCCGGGCGTGAAGCCGTCGAAGGCGTTCCTGAGCCGACTGGAAGCCGAGCTTGAGCGCGTGCGCCGCTTCGCCAACGTCGGGCGCGTCACATTCGCCGATGGCTGGCTACGGCAGCCCTGACCCGCGAGGTCCGAACGCCGCCAGCCAGTCGCGAAAGGCGATGAAGCCGCCGGTCTCGAGGCTGCGGGCCGGATAGATCAGCGAATAGGGCGCGCCGACGACGAGGCGGCGCTCCGACGCCCGCGCCAGCCGCCCGGCCTCGATCTCGGCCTCAGCCAGCACCTCCGGCACCAGCGCGATGCCGAGGCCGGAGATCGCGGCGGCGATGACCATGTCGAAATGCTCGAAGCGGTCGCCGCGCAGCACCGAGCGCGCGTCGATGCCGGCGTCGCGGAACCAGTCGAGCCAAAGCGTCGGCCGCGTCGTCTGCTGCAACAGCGGCAGGCGCGCCAGCTCGGCATCGGCCAGCCCGCCGCGGCCCTCAATCAAACCGGCGATCAACCCCGGCGCGGCGACCACGACGAGTTGTTCGTCCATCAGCGGCACCAGCTCGGCATTGGCCGGCAGCATGTCGGAGCGCTGGATGGCCGCATCGAACGGGTCGGCCTCGAAATCGACAGGCTCCAGCCGCGAGACGATGTCGAAGGTGACGTCGGGCG
>DAOMOI010000442.1:0-1536 GCA_035444225.1 Aquamicrobium sp.
GGCTTCGACCGGACCTTCGGCGAGATGACCGTCGAGGAGAAGCAGGGCACGGCGTCAGCGCCGCTGTCGCACCGCGCCCGCGCCTTCGACCTGTTCCGGCGGGCGATGCTGGCCAGGGGATGAGAAAGCGGTCATGAACGACCCGGCCCGATCCCCCGGCTTCGGGGTTTACGTCCATTGGCCGTTCTGCGCGGCCAAGTGCCCCTATTGCGACTTCAATTCCCATGTCCGCCACCAGCCGGTCGATCAGCCGCGCTTCGCCGCCGCCTTCGCCGCCGAGATGGCGGCGATGCGCGCCCGCACCGGCCCGCGCGAGGTCACGTCGATCTTCCTCGGCGGCGGCACGCCGTCGCTGATGGAGCCGGCGACCGTCGGCGCGGTGCTCGACGCGGTCGCGAAGAACTGGACCGTGCCCGCCGGCATCGAGGTGACGCTGGAGGCCAACCCGTCCTCCGTCGAGGCTTCGCGGTTTCGTGGCTATCGCGATGCCGGCGTCAACCGCGTCTCGCTCGGCGTGCAGGCGCTGAACGACAAGGATCTGCGCTTCCTCGGCCGGCTGCACGATGTCGGGCAGGCGCTCCACGCCATCCGGCTGGCGCGCGAGACGTTTCCGCGCCTGTCCTTCGACCTGATCTACGCAAGGCCGGGCCAGACGCTCGGTGCATGGGAAAGCGAGCTGAACGAGGCGATCTCCCACGCCGCCGACCATCTGTCGCTCTACCAGCTCACCATCGAGGAAGGCACGCGCTTCCACCTGCTGCACGAAGCCGGCAAGTTCGTCATGCCCGACGCCGACCTCTCGGCCGACCTCTACCGGCTGACGCAGGAGGTGACGGCGGCCGCCGGCCTGCCGGCCTACGAGATTTCCAACCATGCGCGGCCGGGGGCGGAAAGCCGCCACAACCTGGTCTATTGGCGCTACGGCGAATATGTCGGCGTCGGGCCGGGCGCGCATGGCCGCTTCGTCGAGGACGGCCGCCGCATCGTCACCTTCACCGAGAAGATGCCGGAGGCGTGGGCGGCGCTGGTCGAGCAAAAGGGCCACGGCGTGGTCGGCGGCGAGGTGCTGTCGCGCGAGGAGGAGGCCGACGAGTTCCTGCTGATGGGGCTCCGGCTCGCCGAGGGCATCGACCTTGCCCGCTACGAGGCCTTGTCGGGCCGGGCGCTCTCGGCGCGGCGCATCGCCGTGCTTCAGGACGAGGCGCTCGTCGCCCCGGTCGGCAACTCGCATCTGCGCGCCACGGCCGCCGGCATGATCGTGCTCGACGCGGTGGTGGCCGATCTGGCACGATAGCGCCATGAGCGGGGACGAAAAGCGCGAGCGCAGCTATGTCATCGGGCAAGCGGTGTTTTCCGCCCGGCCGCTGCCGCCCGCGCTCTATCTGGTGGCGACGCCGATCGGCAACCTCGGCGATATCACGCTGCGCGCGCTCGAGACGCTGGCCGGCGCGGACCTCATCGCCTGCGAGGACACCCGCGTCACGCGCAAGCTCACCGAGCGCTTTGCCATTGCGACGCCGCTGGTCGCCTATCACG